>JAGYNX010000022.1 GCA_018399855.1 Spirochaetota bacterium | reverse complement strand
CATCCGCCGGGCCACCTTCCCGTCGTCCCGCACCCACGCGGTGTTGTCATCAATCACAAGAGGAGATTCGGTGTCAATCACCTGTTTCACACATACCAGTATCTTCATGGTAGACATGTAGCATAGCATCCCCACAAAATCAAGAATAAAACGAACGCTCGTTATATTTTTTGCTTGACTTCCCGGGGGCATGGGTGGCATATACTGTCATGAGAACGTGACGAAGGATAACCACAGAGGCACAGAGAAACAGAGACGGATAAGAGGATTTGGGTTGGCTCAATACAGCATGACACTGTTGAGTAACATGGGCAACAACCATGTCTCAACATGCCGATGATAACGTATATACAACCATCAGAAAAACATATCTCCTTTCTCTGTGACTCTGCGCCTCTGTGGTTGCATTTATCCGTGTTTGCATTTCGAAGGAGAGCACATGAGCACTATTTACATGATACGCCACGGGCAGGCCTCTTTTGGGGAGGAAGACTACGATGTACTTTCCAGGCGGGGGTATGAACAGTCACGCATCCTTGCGGAGTACCTGCACTCCATCGGTGCACGGTTTGACCTTGCCGTTACCGGCACATTGAAACGGCAGATCGCAACCGCCGATACCCTGTTTAACATCTACCGCAAAAAGGGAAACCCGGTGGTTGAGGTACACATGATGGAGGAGTTCAACGAGTACAATTCGAAGGACATACTCACTGCCATCATTCCCGTCATTCTCGAAGAGAACCCCTCCCTGGAAAAGGACGTGAAACAGATATTCACTCACCGAAAGTCCTTTCAGCGGGTATTCGAGGCAACCATGCTCAAGTGGGTATCC
Organism: Spirochaetota bacterium; assembly: GCA_018399855.1. Classification (GTDB taxonomy): domain Bacteria; phylum Spirochaetota; class UBA4802; order UBA4802; family UB4802; genus M55B154. The sequence goes on along the minus strand of JAGYNX010000022.1, from coordinate 13,674 downwards.
GGCGACTGCGACCATCTCTACATACCCCGCTACCTGGATTTTGTCACCGGTGTCTACCGGGGTCTTGATAAAATAATGAAAGAGAACGGCCGGGGGAAGACCATTGCCATATTCACCTCCGGTGGGCCCATCGCCGCAACAGTGCAGCGGGCGCTGAACCTTGGCTACCGGGACACCATGCGGGTGACCTGGCAGATAGCCAACAGCTCGGTGAGCAGGTTCAAGTGCACGCGTGAAGATATCATGATGTCCGGTTTTAACAGCTACGCCCATCTTGAGAACCAGCCGGACAAAAATTTAATAACCTACCGCTGACGGTAGAGAACGGAGGAACTCATGGATTTTAAAATATCGAAAAAGATGCAGGCAGTACTCAACATGATCGACGAGTTCGTAGACAAAGAACTCATCCCCATGGAACATGAATTCACCACGAAGGAGTTCACCGAGATGATCCCCGACCTTGAAAAGAAACGGGACATGGTGCGGCAGATGGAACTGTGGGGGCCAAATCACCCCAGGGAACTTGGCGGCATGGGACTTTCCATGCTGGAGCACGGGCTTGTCTCGGAGTCGCTTGGCCGTTCACCGCTGGGGCATTACGTCTTCGGCTGCCAGGCTCCCGACGCCGGCAACATCGAGATACTGCACCTGCACGGCACAGAAGAGCAGAAGAAGAAATACCTTGAACCCCTCACCGCGGGAAAGATACGCAGCTGCTTCGCCATGACAGAAGTTGACATGCCCGGCTCAAACCCCGTCATGCTTGAAAGCACCGGCGTTAAGGAGGGGGACGAGTACGTCATCAACGGGCACAAGTGGTACACAACCGCCGCCGACGGTTCCGAGTTTGCCATCGCCATGTTGGTCACCAACCCCGAAGCCCATCCATACCTGCAGGCAAGCATGATCATCGTACCCACTGACGCCCCTGGTTTTAACCTTGTTCGCAACATCCCCGTTATGGGACACAGCGGCAGCGATTACTTCAGCCACGGTGAAGTGCTGTTTCAGTCATGCCGCGTACCCCAGGAAAACCTTCTCGGCGAAGAGGGCCAGGGATTCGTGATGGCACAGGAACGCCTTGGCCCCGGCCGCATCCATCACTGCATGCGATGGCTGGGCATCTGCAAGCGGGCCTTCGACCTGCTCTGCCAGCGGGCCAACTACCGGGTGATCTCCCCCGACGGGAAGACCCTTGCCACCCGCCAGACCGTGCAGAACTGGGTAGCCGAGTCGGCCGCCGAGATACAGGCAGCCCGCCTCATGACCCTCTACGCCGCCTGGCGCATCGACACGGTGGGGCCAAAGGAGGCACGTGACGACATCTCCATGATCAAGTACGTGGTTGCCAACACCATGAACCAGGTAGTTGACCGGGCACTGCAGGTACACGGCGGACTTGGCATGACCGATGACACCATACTTGCCTTCTTCTACAGGCACGAGCGTGCGTCCCGGATATACGACGGCGCCGACGAAGTGCACAAGGCTTCACTTGCGAAGCGCATACTGAAGTCGTACGCGTAACGGCATGAGCATAACGGGTAACCGGATATGACATTTGAAGAATTCAAACAGCAGCACCGCTTCTCCATGGAAAGTATCTGCAGGGACTTCTACCATGCGAATAAAAACCGGCTCAAGATCAAGAAGGAAGAGGTGGTTGTGCGCAACCTGTCAAACATCGTTGAGACCACCCTTGCCATCAGCATCCGCAAGGGCTTTGACGCCATGAGCCTGCGCGACCTCAGCCGTGAGTCGGGGCTCAGCATGGGCGCCCTCTACTCATACTTCGCAAGCAAGGAGGAGTTGCTCTACCTCATACAGGATTTCGGCCAACGCACCGTGAAGACCCACCTTGAGGCAGAGCTGCGTGATATCACCAGCCCTCTTGAGAAGCTGCGGGCCTTTATCCGGGCACACCTCTACCTGAGCGAGTTGATGCAGCAGTGGTTCTACTTTTTCTTCATGGAAACACGGGCCATGGACAAACAAGACCGCAAACGCTCCATAGAGAGCGAACTGATGACAGAAAAGATCGTCATAGAAATTCTGCAGGACGGGAAAGCCGCGCAGGTATTCAGCATCCAGGATGAACTGCTGACCGCAGGTGCCATCAAGGCACTCATGCAGGACTGGTACCTGAAACGCTGGAAGTTCAGGCAACGCAACGTGAACGTCGACATGTACGCGGATTATATAACTGGAATGATAGAGACGTCGATATTGGATACATAATTCTACCCCCCTCCCTTGACGGGAGGGGCCGGGGGAGGGTGCGTTACATTTCAATGAAATCACCTTGCAGTCCCATACTCAACGCACCCCCACCCTAACCCTCCCCCATCAAGGGGGAGGGGAAAGAAAAAACGAAAGACAAGGAGGGGAACATGGCTGATATAGACAGGGCAAAAGAGGTACGTGAAGGTGAAGAGCTTGATATTACGGCGGTATCCGCGTATTTACAGGAAACCGTGCCGGAGATAACACACGAGGTTACCGTGAAGCAGTTTCCAAGCGGGTATTCCAACCTCACCTACCTGCTGCAGTCAGGTGAGAAAGAATACGTGCTGCGCAGGCCTCCTTTCGGAAAGAAAGCGAAGACCGCACATGACATGGGACGGGAGTACCGTATGCTCTCGGCATTGTGTCCCGTCTTCCCTTATTGCCCCCGTCCCATCGTACACTGCGAAGATGAATCGGTGATCGGTGCCCCGTTTTACGTGATGGAACGACTGAAGGGCATCATCCTGAGAAAAGATATCCCCCCCGGCATATCCTTCAGTACTTCAGAGGCATGGCAGCTTTGCGAAAACCTGGTAAGGGTTCAGCACGAACTGCATTCGGTTGATTATAAGTCCATCGGCCTTGCCGGTTTTGGCAATCCTGAAGGCTATGTGCAGCGGCAGGTTGAAGGGTGGAGCCGCCGTTACCGTGACGCCCGCACCCCTGACGCAAAAGACTTCGAAGAAGTGATGGGCTGGCTCCAGGAAAAGATGCCCCCGGACACCGACAGACCCTGTATCATTCACAACGACTACAAGTTCGACAACGTGGTGCTTGACCCCGACGACCCGTTAAAGATCATCGGCGTGCTCGACTGGGAGATGTCCACCATCGGTGATCCCCTGATGGACCTTGGATCATCACTTGCCTACTGGGTAAACCATGACGACCCGGACATGCTGAAGATGGTTCGTACCCTACCCACTACCGAAGAAGGGATGATGAAACGGGACGACCAGGTTGAGTATTACGCGAAGCTCTCGGGCATGAAGATCGACAACTTCGACTTCTATCTCACCTTCGGTTTATTCCGCCTGGCTGGTATCGCGCAGCAGATATACTACCGGTATTATCACGGACAGACGAAGGACGAACGGTTCAAGATGCTCATACACGCGGTAAACATCCTCGAAGGCACCGCCATGAATATAGTACAAAACTCGAAATTATAAAGGGGGACACAATGAAGGCTGAAGACATTAAAAAGGTAACCATCCTGGGAGCAGGCACCATGGGTCAGCAGATCGGCACCGCTTCTGCCACCCATGGCTACAGCACTTTCGTATATGACGTATCCGAAGAAGTTCTCGAGAAAGGGAAAAAACGCATGTTCAAACTCATGAAGTGGATGGCAGAAGCAGGCATCGTGTCCCCGCAGGCGGTTGATGAAGGCATCGAAAGGCTGGTGTTCACCACCAGCATGGAAGAAGCAGCCAGGGATTGCGACATCATCAGTGAATCCATACCGGAAGACCCCGCCCTCAAGGGAAAAGTATTCGGCCAGTTCAACGAGCTCTGCCCGGCACGCACCATCTTCACCACCAACACCTCAACCCTGCTTCCCTCCATGTTCGCCGAAGAGACGGGTCGTCCCGACCGCCTTGCCGCCCTGCACTTTCACGATATACGTATCACGAAGGTGGTTGACGTCATGCCCCACCCCGGCACTTCACCCGAAACCATGGAAACCGTTGAAACTTTTGCCCGCGATATCGGGCAGCTTCCCCTGGTAATGAAAAAGCAAAGCCCCGGTTACGTGTTTAACATGATGCTGTCGGCCCTCTTCAAATCTGCCCAACAGCTAGCCGCAAACGACGTGGCCTCGGTTGAGGACATCGATCGTGCATGGATGGGAGTTATGCATACCCCCATAGGGCCCTTCGGCATCATGGACAGTGTCGGTCTTGACACCGTCTGGAAGATCACCCATTACTGGGCGGAGAAACTTGACGACCCGCAGGGCAAAAAGAACGCGGAATTCATGAAAGAGTACGTTGACCGCGGGGACCTTGGCAGTAAAACCGGCAAAGGCTTTTACAACTACCCCACACCCGAATTCACAAGGAAGGATTTCTTAGAAAAGTAAGAGGATGTATGATCAGTAATCACTGATCATGCATCACTTCTCACTTTTCACTTATCTGTGTGAATCTGTGTCTATCTGTGGCTAAAAATTCAACCAATATTAAGCAGTAACCTTCTTGACCTCACAAAAAGGATATGGCATAACGACTCTATTCTTATGGCAGTAACCACTTTTCCCATGGAGGCAGAACTTGTTTGCCAACGTGCTTTTTCCCCTGAACCTGAAAGAATCCATGGGCAATATTCATTCCCTTGCCCGGTCATTAAAAAGCTTTGATACACAGCGCCTTATACTGCTTACCGTGCTTTCCAGCGACCTGAGCGGGAAACAGGCTGTTCACGCCCAGAAAAAACTCTCGGCCATAAAAGAAGAACTGGAAGAATACGGGTTCAACATCGAAATTCTTCTCAGAAGCGGCCATATTGCCACCGAGATAACCAGGGCAGCCAGTGAACTGGATATCGGTTTTATATGCATGACATGGAAAAAGAAACCATTTATTCGCTACACCCTGATGGGAAGTCACACAAAAGATGTCATTCGGCTTTCTGATATCCCCATATTCATGTTCAAACGCTCACTGTTCTCTTCATCGGATACCCGGCTCAACGCGGTACTGTACGCCACTGATTTTGAAGCGAATGATCACACCATTCTTCCCTACCTGAATTATGATGGCCTGAAAGCAAATCAGCTTATTATTCTCAACGTGGGGCAACGGGCACCCGATCCCAACGCCGAACAGACAAGACTGCGGCGGGTGCACAATAAGCTTCTCACGCTGAAGGACAAGTGTGTTGAGTCTTTCGACCAGATAGAAACCGTGGCTTCAATCGGTAATCCCAAAAGGGTTATACTGCGCCAGGCAAGAAAAAACGGCGCTGATGTGATAGTAATTGGAAAATATACCGACCCCTCTACCATGCAGAAGGTGATGGGATCAACAGCAGAGAGCATCGCCCACAGGTCAAGGGTCTCGGTACTCATCATTCCCAGGTAATAGTACAGGTTGCGGCAAATGCATACAAAAAACATCGTGTTCTACATTTCACTTTTCATAGTTGCACTCCTGGTCTCATTTGGAATATATGATCCGGATAATCTCTACGTTATCTCTTCTTATGTGCATAAGAATATCATCGATCATTTCGGGTGGGGATACCTCGTTTCGGTATTCGTATTCCTGGTATTCAGCCTGTGGCTTGCCTTCAGCAGGTACGGCAAGATCAAGCTGGGCAAGGATTACGAGAAACCGCAGTACAACTATTTCGGCTGGCTCAGCATGCTCTTTGCCGCCGGCATGGGTATTGGTCTCATTTTCTTCGGCGTGGCAGAGCCCTTCAGTCATTACATGAACCCCCCGGCATATATTCAGCAGGCATCCGGTGAAGCGGCACGTTTTTCCATGCAGTACTCCTTTTTTCACTGGGGACTGCATCCGTGGGCCATATATATCATCATGAGTCTTGCCATCGCCTACTTCTGTTTCAGAAGGGATATGCCCTTTCTCATCTCAAGCTGTTTCTATCCTCTTATCGGTCCAAGGATATACGGCATCACCGGTTATTTCATAGACATACTAGCAGTATTTGCCACGGTTTTCGGTATCGCCACATCCCTGGGGCTTGGGGCCATGCAGATAAACAGCGGACTATCAGAGGCATTCGGGATACCCGATACCATGCAGATGACCCTGGTGATCATCGCAACAGTTACCGTACTCTTCATGATATCAAGCATCTCCGGCCTGGATAAAGGAATACAGATACTCAGCAAAACCAATATTATCGTGGCCATTATACTGATGATGTTAATGCTTGCCATAGGGCCCACCTCTTACATCCTGAATATATTCACCAGCACGGTGGGCAACTACTTCTCCTCACTGCTTGACATGAGCCTGAACACCCATCCCTTCGAGGGATACCGCTGGACAAAAGAATGGACGCTCTTCTACTGGGCCACGTGGATCGCCTGGTCTCCCTTCGTGGGACTCTTTATCGCCAGCATCTCACGGGGACGCACCATCAAGGAGTTTATCCTGGTTACCCTCTTCGTACCAACGGTACTTACATTCGCCTGGTTCTCGGTGTTTGGGGGATCCGCCCTGCACCTTGAGCTCTTCCAGGGTGTTGAGATCGCGGGTAACGCTGTTGAAAACGTCTCCACCGCACTGTTCCAGGTTTTTGAACACTACCCCCTGTCTATGCCGCTAACCATAACGGCGGTAGTACTGCTTGCGGTATTCTTTATCACATCGGCCGACTCGGCAACCTACGTGCTTGCCATGATGACATCACGGGGCGACCTGAATCCACCCATGTCGAGAAAACTTCTCTGGGGCATTTTACAGTCCGCTACCGCGTCAATATTGCTGCTTTCAGGGGGTGTAGAGGCGTTGAAAAAAATGGTAATCGCGGCAGCCCTTCCCTTCACCATTGTCATGCTTTTTCTCTGCCTGGCCATTATGCGCGGGCTTCGTTACGAAGTGAAATATGAAAGCGAAGAATCACCCGGAGAAGGGCAATAGCCCTGCATCAATCTTTCTTCCACCTTGAAACAAGACGGGTTATCTCTTTTTCATTACTTTCGTTATAAAGGCTGTGAACAAATTCCACGCCCTGACTTTCCATGGGGGAGGACAGGGACAGCACCGACTGGCCAAACCGTGCTTCTCCCCGGAAATTGATCTCGATATCATAACATGTATACTCATCCAGCACGCCGGGAGGAACCGTCTCTATTCCCCATGCCACGTACATAGAATTATTGACATGCCTGTTCAGATCGCAATCGTGTTTTCGCACCACGAATCGATTTTCAATTTCCGGCGACGAACACTCCGGCAGGGCATGAAAGGTCTCATCAAGGGCACGTTTCTCAAGATGGGGATAGCCTGGAAGATGGGCAAGGGGATCTGCCGGTTTGCCGGTGTTCACGTCTATCAATCGCCATGAACTTGTGGCCCTGGCAAATTCGTTGTGTTCCTCATCGTGAATTATATAATCCCTGACAGCGAAAAGACCTTCTTCATGAGATCTCCAGGTAGTCACAAGTATGGTATCACGCCATCGTGGAAATTTTACAATCTCCAGGTGATACCGTGAAACCACCCAGGTAATATGTTTCTCGATTAACGTAAACACCCCGTAGCCAATGCTGTCAGACTGGGCTCCGGCGGTTTCCTGCATCAGGTCAAACAGCACCGGAAGTTTAACCCGCGCCCGGTGATCAACCTCGTTCAGGCGAATTTCAAATGATTTGGTGAAAGTGTTATCCATAATGGGAATAATTAAACAATCGTGATACCCCACATGTCAAGAATATCTGCAATATTAACACCCATCTGTCACAAACACCTTCCACAACACTATAAGTAATAGAACAAACAAAAGGAAGAATTGGGTTATTCCTCCTGACACTTCGGGCAAAAGTATGTGGGTCTGCCGGACACCTTAATCTTCTCAAGTGTTCCACCACATGAAGGACATTTCTCCCCTTCCTCTCTTCGGTGTGTAATATACGAGTGGGGAAATTTGCCGGCATCCACGTTCTTTTTAATCGCGGTTTCTGTCACTTTTTTCATCATGGTATACAGTTTCTTCACCTGGCTTTCTGTAAGGTCTTTCACGTTCTTCTTTGGATGGATCCTGCTCTGGTATAGAATCTCATCCGCGTACACATTGCCGATGCCCGACAGCAGGTTCTGGTTCATCAGCATGGATTTAACCATGGAGGAACGTCGTTGCAACAGTTGCCTGAATTGATTATAACTGAGCTGCAATGCATCTGAGCCGATCTGCTTCGAAGTAACAAAGCTGTCCTTATCTTTAATAAGCCGTACTTCTCCCAGCAGGCGAACATTAACAAAAGAAAGAATATTACCATTCTCGAAATGGAAACGAACCCTCTCGTGATCATCAAGCGGGGTGCCATTTTCATGATACTTAATATTACCCGTCATGCCGAAATGCAATACCACCGTATCTTCACCGTTTGTTTCCAGGAAACAGTATTTACCCCGCCTGCTGGTACGGGAAAACACTTTCCCCTTCAATGCTTTCTTCATATTAGAAACAGAAGTGTTTTTCAATATGCCTGTATTATTAACAGTTACATCAGAAATTTTCTGTTTCAGCGCATGCTCATTGATATATCTTCGAAAAACCTCTACATCGGGTAATTCAGGCATCACTTCCTCCCGGTTGTAACAATAGATACTATTGCAACCGATTATTATACCCATCAGTATAATAGAATAACACTCATTTGACAAGGTGATAAGGCATAATGGTTGATGTTTTTATGTATTGCAAATAAACTCTGGGAAGTATACGATATACAAAGAACTAAGAAAAGAGGTTTTTATGATCACTACATTATATTATAATGTCAAAGGAAGTATAACTGTTATTCTGATAATCCTGAACACATTATTCGGTTCTATTTTTCTCATACCCGCGTCATTTCTAAAACTTGTTCTCAGGATCAAGCCGGCACAGACAATATTATCCAGGATTGTTTTGGGTATTGCCTATATTTGGATGCGTATAAACCTTCTTATTCTCAACATGATGCATACAACTGAATGGATAGTTGAAACCAACTTTGACCCTGATAAGAATAAATCATACCTGCTCATCTCCAACCATCAGTCATGGACAGATATCATCGTATTGATGAAAATATTTCTCGGAAAAATTCCATTTTTGAAATTTTTCCTGAAAAAAGAACTTTTCTGGATTCCAATACTTGGAGTTGCGTGGTGGGCACTTGATTATCCTTTTATGAAACGATATCCGAAATCCCTCATCGAGAAAAAACCACATCTAAAAGGCAAAGATATTGAGATCACCAGGAGGGCCTGCGAGAAATTCAAAGGGAAACCGGTTACCATAATGAATTTCGTCGAAGGAACCAGGGTGACCCCTGAAAAGCAAACGAGACAGGATTCACCCTTTACACACCTCTTGCGCCCAAAAGCGGGAGGCGTTGGCTTCGTTTTCAGCATCATGGGTGAGCAGATTTCCAGTATACTCAACGCCACCATCGCCTATCCCGGGGGACCTTATACATTCTGGGAATACCTTTGCGGCCGCATTCCTGAAATCATTGTGCATGTAGAAGAGATCCCCATGACAGAGAAGCTCCTTGGAGACTACATGAACGATCCGGTATTCAGGAATTATTTTCAAAAATGGATCAACGGACTATGGATAGATAAAGATGAAAAACTGGGTTCAATGTTAAAAGAGGCAAATGATACTGCACGCTAACAGTTATATCAAAGGGAGATCCGTATGAATATACTGGTTTTGTATGGCTCAGTTCGAACAGAAAGGCAGGGAATCAAGGCGGAAAAATACATAAGGATTCACCGCTAAGGCGCAAAGAACGCCAAGGGCGCAACGAAGTATACTTATCTTTTCTCTGCGTCTTTCCTTTCCCTTAGCGACTCTACGTTAATCTTTTTAGATATTTTTAACGAGTATACACATAACCCGAAAGCAGCAACCGCTAAGGTTTGCTATTTACAGTTGTACCGGGAACCTTGCGTTTGTGCGCAGTGTAACCGGTTCGGGTAACCGTATATCACGGGAAGAACCGTCAGGCTGCTGGTATTGTATATACTCAACTACCATGGGTTCTCCGAATGATTTCAATACGTGAAAGTCTCCCGTTCCTTTCTCTTCATTATACTCCACCATGAGCCAGAAACCCGGAAGAAATACTGGTATGCGAAACGTGTCCTCTCCTGGAATGGGACGAGGTGAGAAAGTAAGACTTCTGCTAAAGGCGTTATACGTCACCCCGGTAAGGGCGGCAAACACCGACCACATCACCGGGTGGGTCATGTAAACGTGTCCCTGCTCGCCGTGATGGTCTTTGTCCCAGAGCCAGAGCACCGGGTGTGTCATGTACTTTCGTCCACGCATTCCCCAGTGGTCCATGTCCCAGGGATATCCCTCGTACCAGCCCTTGTCCCATATACGCTTAATAAGGTCAAGGCCCTCGGTAACCCTTCCAAGGAAAATAGCTTCTATAGCCTGGTAGCCAATCGACTGCCAGGGGTTATTCACATGCCACATCTTGAACCCGTTGTTCACGGCAGGCATCTGGTTACCGTCAGGGTCTGCTTCACGGTGTACCAGGGGACGGGTAAGACCTGCCCGTGAATCCATCACCGGGTATGCGTCCACCAGCAGCTTTGACTGCCACCTGCTGTGGGACAGCGCCTTCTCGTAATCAACCACGGGCCCGAGACCGGCGTACCTGCTGATCCAGTCTCCCGCAAGTGACGCGGTAAACACGGTATCACGTCCATCACACGTGCGGAAAAAACCACGCACATCCCAGAGAATTTCCATATACGACTTCTCCGTTTCCTGCAACTGTTCAGCATATTCTTCCAGCCTGTGTGCCAACTCATGGTCAACGGACACAGAATTTTCATTGCCCTCCAAAAGCCTGCCAAGCTCTATCATCATCTTCAGCGTGGCACAGTGTAACATGGCGGTATATACGAAGGCAGGGTGATAATGCATGTAATCGTAGGTAGTGATACCTTCGGGAATATTTCTTTCAAGGCATGAGTCAAGAAACTGCATCATCTGTACCATGGATGGCCAGCATTGTTCCAGAAGTGTAATGTCCCCCGTCTGCAGTACCATCTTACCCGTCTGCATGATGAGTGACTGGGGCAGGTCTGTCCAGTCCTCGGTTTTGTTGAATGACTTAATGGGGTTACCGTAGGGGACATCGTGTGAGCCCAGGGCAATATCTGCATGACCGTTGCCATGGGGAACCCGTCCTGCAACTGAAAGGGTGTAAAATGAAAGCAGCTCTTTGCGGTCTATCCCTGTGAAGAATGTATAGCTGTAGGGGTGCGATGCCATACGCTGATCAATGGTGCCGGTAAGGGCGCCGAAAAGCCAGCCCCAGGGTACAGCCTCCATGGTATACAGGGTGCCATCCTCTGGCAGCACTGAATTTATCAATATTGAGTCCGTCGAGTTCAACACGTACCTTTTCAACCAGTATGGAATCGAGGAATCATGGATTATTTTCGGAAGTTCGGCTGTTTCCTTTTCAAGTCGCTGCCGGTTCGCTGTGCAGTACCGGGCAAGATCTAGCGGCTCGGAAAAGAAATTGCAATAGTAATGACCGTAGTCTGTTCCATGGTGTTGGCCTGTGAGCTTACGCAAACGCTGCTTCTTCTCAATGACGTGGTAGGGGGTCCACCACAGAAGGTAGAGATTTATTTCCCGCTTCTGTCCGCCTGCAAGTGAGCAATTCATGGTAAAAGCGCCGCTGTTTCCCCGTGACTCCCGACTGCCTGACACGTCACCTGTGGCGATGAAATCGTCCAGTACCCGGGGACTATTTTTCCTTGAATTCCACCTGGTGCAGCAGCTGACACTGCCCCCTTCAAGTGACTCACTATCAGTAAAAAGAAGGTATTCACCGGTTACCCTCCGGCGGGGATTCTTCTCCCCGTAACGCTGGCCGGTTTTAAAAATTAGTCCTTTAACAGTATCTTCAGAAAGCCCTTCGGCATAATTTTTCCGGGTTGAATTGTACGTCACCGGCCCATCAAGGGGGAACATCACTGCACTGCTTCCGCTACCCCCGATGCCCAGTATATTTTCGAAGGAAGCCATTATGGATACATTCAAATTTTTATCGGATGGATTGTGCAGCATGATTTTAAAAAAGGCAACCGGAAGGGAAGAATCTTTTACATTGTGGGGGATAAGGGATGTAAATCCCGAAAGAGATGTCTCTACCGTCAACCCCGGGCCTTCAAATTTCAGTTCGAAGAAGGGAACCTCACCCTTAAACGATGTATGGGCAATGTTTTCGATGTTAGCGAATTCCCTGCCGCCCCGGTAGCGTCCCCGCAGTATCCTGGCAACGGTGTTCTGTCCATCGTTGCAGCGAATGGCAAAAAAGCTCCCCCGTGGATACCTGGTTTTTCCAATGGTCTTAAACCAGTTATGGTTGGTGCGAAACATGCCCATGCCGCCGTCGGTGAAGATGCTGAACCCGCCTGTCCCCAGGCCTCCCATGGGGAACCCGCGTGATGTACAGTAATCCTGTATGATCCCGGTACTTTCATCATATGGAACATCCTGCGCAAAATCCTTACTCTTCACTATTCACCCTTCACTTTTCACTAATTAATACTCCAAATTTGATTGAACAAATACAAGTAATATTGTTATACTAACGCGTCTGACTATAGGTGCCCTAATGCCAATGGTCAAGTGAAATTAACTCACCATGGAGGAGCCATGAACACAACAACCCGTCCCGTTAAACTGAAAAACCTTATTGCCTATGGAACCGGGGACATGTACGGCAACGGTTCATTTGTGGTTATAAGCCTGCTTTTCATGTTTTTCCTCACCGACGTGGTAGGCATATCCCCCTCCATGGCAGGGGCCATAGTGCTGATTGGTAAATTCTGGGATGCGTTTTCAGACCCCCTCATGGGCTATATTTCTGACAACCTTAAAACCCGTTTTGGCCGAAGGCGGGTGTTCTTTCTTATAGGTTTTATCCCGGTAGGCGTAAGCTTTGCACTGCTATGGGTTGACCTTCACGCTGACAATACTATGATTACCTTCGCCTACTACACTTTCACCTACATACTTTTCTCCACGGTATTTACCATGGTAATGATCCCCTACCGTGCCCTGAACGCCGAGATGACGCCGGATTACGTCATCCGCACCCGTCTTACCGGCTCGAAGATGATATTCTCCCAGGTAGGTGGATTGATCGCGGCAACTATACCCAAACTCATAATCGATCGCCTGTACCCTGAAGACCAGTCGCTGGGGTTCCTTGTAATGGGCATCGTGTTTGGTATCTTCTTCGCAATCCCATGGCTTATCGTATTCATGGGCACCTGGGAAACCGTTGTTCCCGAAGACCGGCAGAGGGGAACCGGTAATTTTTTAAGTCAGTTCCTTACCCTGCTGCAAAGTCGAACCTTTCGCATTCACATGGGGCTGTACATTTCCGCCTTTTCTGCACTGGACATGCTTATGGCGCTTTTCATCTATTATCTCACCCATTACCTGAACCAGGATGCAATGTACTCCACCACCATGGGGGCCATGATCATCACAAGTATAGCCATGATACCCATCTACGTGATGTTTGCCAACCGAAAGGGGAAGGCGGCAGCATATATTGTCGGCATGATCTTCTGGGGATTGGGCATTTTTGCATTTGCCATGCTTACCCCCGAATCTCCTTCATACCTGCTTATCCTCAGTGCCATGCTGGCC
>JAGYNX010000219.1 GCA_018399855.1 Spirochaetota bacterium | reverse complement strand
CTGCTTGTCGCATCAATAGTCTCTTCCACATCAAGTTTTTCTTCAGGTCCAATAGGAAGGAGAGCGCGCAGATGAGAAAGGGCAACCCTCATTTGCCTGGTATCCAGGGTTACCTGGTTTGAATAATTTCTGAAAGTGCGTTTTTCGGCGATCTGTACCGCCCTCTTGTGGCGTGACACACCCTGCCCAATGCGTACACCTGCGGGATTATATCCCCACGCTCCCTGGGTAGATCGTCCCCCGGTGCCGATTGCCTTGTTGCCGCCAACATGCTCTTTAAAATGCCCCTGTTTCAACTGTTCTTCAAAATTCCTGATCACCTCGTCAAGATCAAGCTGCTCAAGTTGCTGTTTCTCTTCCTCGCTGAGTTTCAACTCCTCAACCTTCTTCAACCCTTCCAGGATCTGTTCAAGTATTTCGTCGGTGGTTTCAATATCTTTGAATGTATCGAGGAAGGCAAGATCATACCTGTCAAAATACACCTCGTTTTTCACAAGGATAGCCCGGGCAACATGATAAAACTTGGTAAGGCTTGTATCATTCAGGTTTGCCGCCAGGGCATAATGAAGGGTTAACCATTCGTGAAGAGAAACCGGCACCCCCCGGGCTTTCAGATTGAAAAAGAAATTAATAAACATCCCTTGTCCTCATGCTGGAATTATACGCATAATGATTCTTTCCCGAGGTTGAGATCAGGTCTACGTCTTCTTTCTTTTTTAGTAATGCACCCAGAAAGGGAATCTCTTTCTCAATGACCTTTGTAGACACACCACCAGCCATCAAAGCCTGAATCCAGTCAATAAGTTCACTCGTTGATGGTTTTTTCCGAAGCATATCAAACTGTCGAATCCAGTAAAATTTCTTCATGCATTCTTTCATCAGCTTTTTTTCAATTTCCGGAAAATGAACCTTGATGATGTCTTCCATCAGATCCTCTTCAGGAAATTCTATAAAATGAAATACACATCTGCGTAAAAAAGGATCCGGCAGCTCTTTTTCACTGTTGGAAGATATTACCACGATAGGACGCTGTTTCGCCCGTATAGTCTCGTGTGTCTCCGGTATATAGAATTCCATTACGTCCAGTTCATGTAGAAGGTCATTCGGAAACTCGATATCAGCCTTGTCAATTTCATCGATAAGAAGTACCACCTGCTTCTCAGCGGCAAATGCTTCACCAAGTTTCCCAAGCTTAATATATTTTTTTATATCTGATATATCACCCTCGCCAAACCTGGCATCATTTAAACGTTGCACGGTGTCATACACATACAGTCCTTCCTGCGCCTTTGTTGTTGACTTGATATTCCATACCATTAATTCCATACCAAGCCCCTGCGCGATCGAATGGGCAAGCAGGGTTTTACCGGTTCCGGGTTCTCCTTTAACCAGTAAAGGCCTTCCAAGCGCTATTGCCACGTTTACATTATCCTTAAGCTCCGGTGAGAGCACGTAATCACTTGTTCCCTTGAAATAATCCATATCTTGATCCCTCGTAAATTATTATTAATTACGTATTACTTTTAGTATAGTACCATGGGCCACAAAGTACCAAAAGATTTCAATTATTATTTATAGATACACGTTAACGAATGGGTAACATTCAGGCAAATTTCACCATAACCTTTCTGGTTCTGGGGCCGTCAAATTCACAAAAATAAATACCCTGCCATGTTCCCAGAACCAGCTTCCCACTTTCCACAAGTAGCATCTCTGAACACCCGATAATTGATGACTTGATATGGGATGGAGAATTCCCCTCCATATGTAAAAAATGTACCGACTCCAGGTTCAAGTGGCCGAGCCCCTTTAAAATGTCTTTTTGAACAGTGGGGTCAGCATTTTCATTTATTGTTATCCCGGCGGTTGTATGTGGTGTGTACACACAACAAATTCCGTCACTTTTACCCGAATCCCTCACAAATTGCTGCACCTGGAACGAAATATCTACAAGTTCTTCCTTGTTACCTGTTTTCACGCTAAAAGAATACATAACTCAACCCTGAGCAGAATCTTTCACAAGCAGTTTTGACCTTTCATGACAGAGGTTTTCCATTTGTCGCAGGTTATTGTTTATTTCTGTAAATCGATCTATAATATGCATATCCGTTTCTGCGCAGGAAAGTTGCTGTATTGTCTCTTCACACTTGTTGAGAATATTTTCAACCCTGGAGTCAATTTCTTCAAGCTTATCCTCATCAAGTTTTGTAATCCTTTCCCGAAGATACGCCGGAACATATATGCGATCCCTTTCCTCGATCTGGGTAATCATCCTGTCAATTCTCTTTTCCAGGGTAAGTACCTCAGAAATCAGCTTTTCCTTTCCATGTTCTTTCGCATTTGAAAGACATTTGTCAACCTCATCACGCATAATTCGAACCTGCTTCCCAATCCTGGTACGAATCATCTTTTCAGCATCCTGAAGAGGATACGCGTTATATCCTTCAAAATCTTCATATAACTTTAACTGTCCTGACATTTTGTTCTCCAATATTATTAATTACCTGATCCACTAATATTTTATCTAGTAATAATATAATTATTGCAATACAATATAGCAATAAAATTAATGTAAATCAATTGATGACCATACATTGTCATTGACATATTACCATGAATATCAGTACTTTTATGATATACTATACTCACTGTAAATAGTGGAATTCTGTAATGAGTAAAATTGACAAGACACGTGAAAACGTCAAGATAACCGACCTGGACGAAAAGTCCAGAAAGGATCTCTATAACCGTTTTGTTGATGCCGGCGGCGAGGTCATAAAGGAAAACAAAAAACGAGGTTTTACAGAATTCGACCGTGAAAAACAAAAACAGTACCGTCAACGCCTTGAAGAACATGGAAAGAAAAAAAGGACTTCACCCACAACCAAAACTACTGATAACAGGAAGAAAGCCCAATCAGGTCAGGAAAAGAAGAAAATCACTGAAACCCAGCCCTCACCGTCATTCATTGACAGGATAATCACCCGGTGGTCAATTCGTTTACACCTCTACTTTATGCGGGTTGCTGACTTCAGTACTATATATTTCAATCCTTACTTTCTATCACAATTGGATCATGAATATAAATCCGCATTACTTGAGTTACAGCTTGAATATCTTGATATTTTCTCAAAAAGCCAAAAAACTGGAAACGCTATAATCCAGAAGTTGGATAATTTAAACCCTCTTTACTTCGAATTGATTGATATGGCTGCCGGGATGTTTGACAGAACCATGATTAATGACATACTGGAACACTCAATTTCCATGCCGGATGCACCACAGAGAGTAAGTGATTTAAAGCGTCCCCTTATCGAGTTATATCGAAAATTATATATAGTGTATCCCTATCAACAGTTGATCCACAGTTCGCTTGAGAAGGCCCTTGAATTGCGGATAAAGATAGAAAAAGGGAAATCTTCAACCTATTCAGCACACAGGAAAAGAATAAAAAACAGTCTATACATTCTTTATGTAAAATTATTTCCAAGATTACACTGGCTGTTTTGCCATTATAATAATTCAATAATTGATTTAAGCGATCCTGCTCTGGCCATGGTGCTTAATATTACTGATGATGAACGTCCCGGGAAAAGGGAAAAGTATAATCCCCCAACATTTAATGTACCAACTGCTACTCCATCAGATCAGGAAGACACTGCCGTAGAAGAGTCACCATCTGAAGAAGAACAGGATATTCTCCCCGACAATGTCACCAGGGGACTACAGTTGATGAACAGATACTCCATGGAGGAATTGCGAACAAAATTTGACCCCAAGAAACAACTTGAGCACATTTCCAGTGATGACAAGATCCTGTTTGCCAGTTTGCTTTTCCATGTGTTTGACCATATTTATTCCTTCATACTTACTACAAACAAAATCAAGTTTGAAACACAATTTACTCCTGACGGCAAGATTGATTACCGCTCACGATTAACCGAC
>JAGYNX010000218.1 GCA_018399855.1 Spirochaetota bacterium | reverse complement strand
ATTAATACGAAGAAATACACATGGACAGAAAAAATTTTTTTACATTTGTAAGAAAAAATATCAATCTAACTTGTTTGACATTAATACAATTCAGGCACATTATTTAATCCTGATTACCCGGATGGAGGTGCGTGATGATTGACCTGGTTATCCGTAACGGGAAGGTAATTGACGGCACGGGCAAGCCTGCCCGTCCTGCTGATATTGGGGTACGTAATGGAAAGATAATTGAACCCAGGTGGGATGAAGAGCTTACTGCCAGGGTGGAGATCGATGCCGGCGGTCAAACCGTGGTGCCCGGTTTTATTGACGTGCATTCTCATGGAGACCTCGCTATTTCGATGGATGATCCGGGACAGGTGTTAAAGCCACTGCTGATGCAGGGCATTACCACTTTCGTGGGGGGTAACTGCGGCTTTTCCGGATGCACGGTACCGAATATGAACCGGGATACGGTGATCGCTCACCTGCAGAACCTTTCGGGCCAGGAGCTTGAGGACAGGATTCCATGGTATAATCCCGATGAGTTCTTTCAGGAGGCTGAGCGGAGAGGACTACCCTGCAACATGGCAACCCTTGCGGGCCACGGCACCCTGCGTATTGCATCGTCGGGGCTGGTAACCAGGTTGCTGAACCCTGATGAACAGCGTGCCATGGAAAAGTTGCTTGATGAATGCATGGAGATGGGGTGCCTGGGGCTTTCTACAGGCCTGCAGTACTACCCCGGCTCACAGAGCGATACCGGGGAACTTGTGGCACTTGGCGCTGTGTTGAAAAAGTATGATGGAATATTCACCTCACACCTTCGCAGTTATGCCCATACACTTGACCTGGCACTTGAAGAAGTTTTCAGGGTAGGACGGGAGAACGGCATTCCCGTACAGGTGTCACACCTGTACTGGCAGCCGTATATTCGCGGTCTTGCAAACGTGACGAGACTGTTTCTGGGTGGCGTATCTTTTCTGTACAATAAGCTTGGTATACCGGTCCCCATGGAGAAGGGACTGAAGGCAAAGCTGAAGCTTATTGAAGATGAGTGTGAAAAGGGTACAGATGTACATTTTGACATGGTGCCCACGTCGCAGGGGTTTACCGAGCTGTTTGCATTTCTTCCTCCATACGCGTCGGAGGGAAGTGCTGCCATTGCACTTGAGCGATTGAAGGATCCTGCATTCAGGAAAAGAATGCTGCATGATATTGAAAAAGTTGAACCTGACTGGCCGCACAGGGATGGGGCCACGTGGTCATTCAACTATATCAAGATGACGGGATGGAAAGGGCTCAGGGTGATGGCCGTTGAGAGTGAGAAGAACCGCTGGATGGAGGGACTCACGTTTCCTGATATCGGTAAAGAGACAGGTAAACATTCCATGGACGTGATCTGCGACCTTCTCATCGAGGAGAAGGGCAGGGTGATGGTGTTTCACACTCCTACTTTCCCGGATGATCCGCTGGTGTTTCGTTCCATGTGGAAAGGGTTTACCCACCCGTTATCGGTGCCGGTTACAGATACTATTCTGCGTCCATTTGGCAGACCGTCACACGTATTCTACGACTGCTTTCCCCGGTTCCTGTCATTTTTTACCGGAGAGCGTTCGATGATGAGCATGGAGGAGGCGGTGCATAAGTGTACGGGGCTTCCGGCGTCTATAATGGGATTGAATAATCGTGGGCAAATAAGGGAAGGGTATTATGCCGACCTTGTGGTTCTTGACGAGAAAAGTCTGGGTACGGATGGGGGGTTCGATAATCCGCGGGTGCATCCACGGGGTATTGCCCACGTGCTGGTGAATGGCGTGCCCGTGGTTGAGAATGGTGATTTTGTTGATGGCGCCCTGCCAGGGATGGCTTTGCGGCGTGGGAGTAGGTGATGGTTATGCCTTTTCTGGCTTCCAGACCCTTTTTTTTGTTACAGGGCTCTGACCCCCATGACCACCATGAAGTCTTTTAGCACCCTGCCTCAAAGAGGAAAGATAACCGCTTCACATACATTTCCTCGTAATAAAGAAATTCCGTCACCTGTTCCTCAAAGGTGTCTCCTAGGCTTAGGAAATGTTCGTGTAGTACTATCTCCACCCTGCTCTTGTGATTTGGATCAAGATTACAGTTTATACTGCTCCATGGAAAATCTCTTGGATCACTTACAAGGTCTTTTCTGACGGGATTATAGGCAAGATACCACAATATCCATCTCAAATAATGCTCAGGATTATCTGAGAATTCAATCACCTGGTCCTTGAATCGCTCGTTCCAGAATGGACCACTGCGATTGTGAAGCTTATTATAGCGCTCTGCAAATCGGGCTTTCAGGTACTGGATGATCCTGGATATCGAGGATTCTCCCTTAATGGTCTGTATAACTAAATGGATATGATTGTCCATTATCTGGTATGAGATCAGCTTGAACTTGTATTTTTCCTGTGTATCCCTGAGTACCTGTTCCAGCATGAAAGGAGTTTTTCTGAGCAATAAAAGTGATTGTTTGTTAATACAGCGTGAATAGACGTGATGGGTGAGTCCCTGGATGATTGTTCTAAGTGGTCGTGCCATCGTTTCCTCCATATTGTTGACTTGAAACCCTGGATTTTTGAACAGGCTTCTATACTTCAATACGAAGAAAAACTGCTGGACGAAAAAAAAAGTTGGGGAAAAGTGAGGGTCAGAGCAAAAAAGTGCATAAAAATGAGCAAAAAAGTTTAAAATGATGCAAGTGGTGAGAAATGGTGAGAATAAGGTTGGGAATCAGAGCCCCTGGCAGAGATAATCCTTCAAGCGGCTTTGACCCCTGGCTTTGATTGACCCCTTGAAACTCTGCCCCCCCCCACTGAATTGCTTGAAAACCGAAGACATCCGCCCAACCCGGAAGATGAATAGTCATATAGCTCTGACCCCGGAACCCCGAATATGAATAGTGCTTGCAACCTGACATACCTTCAGTAATATTCATACGGTAATTCTCTGAATGGTGCTGATTGCCATTACATTAAGATAATAAGGACGGTATTCCATGGAAAAAAAATCCAGGGGCAAAAAAGCTCTTAAAATAACCGGTGTGCTGTTGGCCCTGCTGGTGATAGCCGGTTTGATCTACTCATCCACGCTTATGAGGTTGTATCATGCTATGACCCTCTTTGAGGCGGACAATATAGAGGAAAACTTCAGAACAATGGACGATCTCTTCGAGGCCAGGGTAATTCATCATGGTGATGCGGTTTGGAAATTCAAGAATAATAAGAAACAGTTGCCCGAAACATATACGATAAATGGCGAAAAGAAGAGTGTGCAGGATTTTTTGGACCGCACATCCACAACGGGTTTTATCGTGGTTAAAGATGACACCATTCTCTTTGAGAACTACTACAGGGGAAATACCGAAAATTCAAAAGCCGTTACCTGGTCGGTGGTGAAGTCGCTGGTGTCCGCCCTTTGCGGGATTGCCGTATCGGAAGGTCACATAAAGGACATATCCCAGCCGGTGACCGATTACGTTCCCATGTTAAAGGGTTCCGGGTATGATGGCGTGCCCATCAAGGACATACTTCAGATGTCATCGGGAATAAAGTTTAACGAAGACTACGGCGACTTCGATTCAGATATCAACCGGCTTGGCCGGGCATTCGCACTGAATGCTTCGCTGGATGAATTTGCCGCGTCACTTGAATCTGAGAAAGAACCCGGAAAATACAACCATTACGTGAGCATGGATACACAGGTTATTGCAATGCTCATCCGTGAAGCAACCGGAAGTACTCTCTCAGAATATACCGAAAGCAGGATATGGAAACCCGTGGGAATGGAATCAGATGCCACCTGGCTGATCGACAGTAACGGCATGGAAGTAGCATTCGGCGGTTTTAACATGGTGCTGCGTGACTATGCCCGTTTCGGCCGCCTGTACCTTAAAGAAGGAAACTGGAATGGAAAACAAATTGTTCCCGCCAGGTGGGTGAA
>JAGYNX010000217.1 GCA_018399855.1 Spirochaetota bacterium | reverse complement strand
TTGCGCCCTTAGCGTACTTCGCGACTTCGCGGTAATCCTTTACAATACTTACTCTGTACCTCTGTGCCCCTGTGGTGATTTTTTCAGGATTTGGTTTGAACATCACGGTGGAATAGTATAGTCTTGACGTTGATATATATATACAGGGAAGGAAAAAAGAATGAACAGGATAAACCCGGTGCGGCAATGCGTACAAGAACTTGAGAAAATACGCCTGGACGATCCGCTGAGAACGGTGTACTGTCTTGTCCCCTCGCTGGGGTACCTGCGATGCCTGCAACGTGAGATATTTGAATCGGGGAAGGCGTTTGCCGGCCTTCACGTGCGTACCTTCGGGGGCCTGGTGCGGCAGGCCCTGGAAATGGAACTTGCCCTGTCGGGCACCCGTTACGTGAACCAGCTGGATATACACGCCATGTTCAGGGACATCATGTCAAAAACCACGCTGGAATGGTGCGGCCATGCCGTCATGTTCGACGTGATGCCGGGACTCGTGGCACGGGCGCTAACGAAGATGCGGCTCAACCACCGGGATGGGAACATAAAGATCCCCGCCGGTTTCCCCGGCCCGAAGGGGAAAGACCTGCTGGCCCTCCATGATGCCTACGAGAAAAGAAAAAAGAGTGAGAATCTTGCCGACTACGCAGACGTGGTGCGCCTGTTCCTCTCCCGATACAGCAGAATTGATATGGACAAGGACGCGGCCATCATACTCATGCCCGATGTGATGGAAGGTATGAGCATGGCTGAAAAGAGATGTATTGAAAAACTGCGGAATGACCACCAGGTGATCGATATAGAGATGGATGAGCCCAACCCGGGTGAGGTATACATGGATTTCTTCACCGCACCCTACGATACCCTTGAAGCCCGTGAGGTGGCCACGCGCGTACTGGAGTTAGTACACTCCGGTGAATGTGTATTCGAGGACGTGGCGGTGATATGTCCCGATGCCCATTACCTTTCCCTGTTGGCAGATGAGCTGAAATGGTCTGGTATACCATTCTGGGCGCCGGGCGGCATACCCACGGGCAATACCGGCGGCATGGCCGTGCTTGAGGCACTCCTTGACGTGATACGGGGTGATTTTGATTTTCAGGACGTGAAGCGGTATCTCCTTCGATGCAGTGGAGTCCCCTGGAAATCAAAAGAAGACGATGAAACAAAGTTTTCCAGGTTGCACCTGCTGAGAATGGCGCGGGTGCACGGTGCTGCGTCGGGGAGTGACGCGTGGATGCGGCACCTTGCATACGCGCTGGAAAACGCGGGTGACAACATGGGGGAACATGACCGTACGCACCTGGATGCCCTGCGTGAATTCGTGGAAAGGCTGATGCCCTTTCGTGAAAAATTGTTAGAATCGGCAGGCAGCACAATTCATGCCACGCGGCTAAGGGAACTGGTTGAGCAGTTTTTGCCCGGGGGTAAGGCAAAGTCACGGCTGCATGCCCTGCTTGACCTGTTGTCCCGCGCACCCGGGAACGTGATGATGACAGGAGAAGAGTTCACCACCTTCGTGGGTGAACTCGCGGGCGGTTACCGTGAACCCGCCGGTACACCCGGCGGCAGCGTCTACCTTACCGACAGGATGAATGACGGGATATTTCCCCACGTGTTCGTTCCCGGCATGACCGAGTCGGCAGTACCCGGCATCATTCGGCAGGATCCCGTGTTGAATGACAGTGATATCGAAATACTCAATGAAAACCCGGATTTTACCATCGAGACGGCGGGTGAGAAACGCACCAGGTTAACCAAGATGTATTCACGTTTTGTTGGACGGGCCGCTGCCAGCTGGACGGGAAGCGCCCCCGGCATGGAGGTGATGGAAGGGAAAGTGGTATTTCCAACTCCCCTGTTGTCGGGGATTTACTCGAAGATAAGCAAACAGGCATACACCCCGGCGGGTCTTGATGAATTCATGAAACAACGTTCGGTGCGGTCATTGATACTGGACGGTGAGGGCACCCTGTCCCTTCACGGCTGGGAGTACGAGACGTCACGGATACTTCACGACAGAAGCAGCGCGTCGCATTTCTTTTCGGTAAACGGGGCAGCGGCGCGGGCCTACGAAAGCGAACGGGCCCGCTGGGCAATGAATGAATTCACCTCCCACACGGGGATCACCGGTAAAAATGAGTACAACGAGAACGCTCATTTCTCAGCCACCGCCGCCGTGACCGCGGTGCAGTGTCCCTACCGGTACTACCTTGAGCGTATTGCCGGGCTGAAACCACTGGAAGAGCCCGTGCCGGTAGAAGACATAGATGCCATGCAGATGGGCACCATCGTCCACGAGATACTGGAAAAGTTCATGAAGCGGGTTACCGCTGACAATATATCCAGGAACAGTTACGATGAAACCATGGAGGAGATTCGGGACGGGGTGCTGGGCGATTTTCTGCGGCACAACGAGTGCCGTTACCGGGTGATGTGGGAGAAACGGAAGGCACAGCTGAATACATACCTGGAGAACTTTCTTGAATACGAGAAAACCAACCAGGCGTGTCCGGGCCACTTCGAACTCAGCTTCGGGATGGATGGCGAGGAGCCGGTAGTGCTGCGTTTTGGTGACATGGATCTTTCCTTAAGGGGAAAGATCGACAGGGTGGACGAGCGTGACGGTGAATTCATGGTGATCGATTACAAGACTTCCTCCAAACAGAGGTACTCCACCGGTACGCTGGACGGGGGCCTGCGAATACAGCCCTTCATTTACGCCGAGGCCTTCAAGAAAAAAACCGGAAGGGATAATATTTCCGTAAAGGCGGGGTTTTTTCCCCTCAGGGACGGGAAGCGGCCCATACTGTGGAACCATGACCAGCTGGCCATGGAGCAGCTGGACGTGATCTTCCGGTTTATACGAGGGGTGCTGGAAGGGGGAATGTTCTTTCCCACCGGTGATTGCGAGTACTGTAATTTCACGCCGGTATGCAGCAATTACGTTGCCTACCACGTGGAAAGAAAACTGCAGGGTAACGATGAACTTTTAGTAAACTACCGCATGGTACGGGAGATGGAATGAAACGGGGTATGAATGATGGGAAAGAGTAAACTTGCAACCAGTGACCTGGCGGCGCGTGAAACTATTGAAAACGACTTCTCCCGTACGCTGGCGGTAAACGCCGGTGCCGGCAGCGGCAAGACACACGAGATGGTTGAACGCATCGTGAATGGTGTGAAGGGTAAACATTTTACCATGGACAGGGTGGCGGTGATCACCTTCACCCGGAAGGCAGCCGGCGAGATGCGGCAGCGGATAATTCAACGCCTGAACGAACTCCTCTCGGAGGCGAAAAACCACCAGCGCCAGCTGCTGGAAGAACAGCTGGTACAGGCGGTAACCGCGCAAATATCCACCATTCACAGTTTTTGCGCCTCCATGCTGAAAGAGAAACCGGTGGAGGCCGGTATCGACCCCGCCTTCGTGATGCTGGACGACAACAACACCTCCTTCTTCGATGACGTGTTTGACCGGTACAGGGAACGTGTCCTCATAGAAGAGGAAAACGGGATTCCCGCCCGTGTCATTGAGGCCCTGCTGCTTGATCACGGTTTCGAGCTGCTCACCCCGGAGTGGTCACGGGGAAACGTGGCATCGGTGCGTGACCTGCTGCAGACTTTCATCACCTACCGTGACGCCTCCCTGGCTATTCCCGAATTCGTTGACGCCCGGGAAGAACTGGAAAAGATACACGGCTTCTGGGATCACTGCGTGGCGGAGGCTGACCCCTCGGAGTCCCTCGCAAATAAACTCCAGGAACTGCGGGAAGATTTCATGGACATACAGCACGAACCCGTCATGGTGAAAAGCTTTACCATGAAGATGGGCAACTGCGGCGGTAAGAATTGGAAGGAATTCAGGGACAAGGTGAAAGAGGAATTTTTGCCCCTGCGGAACCGGTACTTTTATGGTCTCCGGTACACGACGCTGAAGGCCCTCTACGATGACCTGGT
>JAGYNX010000216.1 GCA_018399855.1 Spirochaetota bacterium | reverse complement strand
AGTAATTCGATTTTCTGCTGCCAATTGACAACCCCGTATTTCCAATATATAATTCATATAGTTGAATTTAATTTGACAAAATTTATCGCAGGTAAATAGTGTACAACACATATCACCTACAGGAGGAAACATATGGGAATGCCAGGTGTATGGGAATTGGCGATAATCTTCTTCATTGTGCTGATAATCTTTGGTGCAGGAAAAATTCCAAAAATTGCCCGTGATATTGGTGGTGGAATCAAGGAATTCAAAAAATCAGTAACTGATGATGGAGACACGGGTTCCGAGAAGAAAGATTAATATACAATGATTACCACAGAGGCTCAGAGAAACAGAGGTAGTATCTACAAAGATTAACGCAAAGACGCTAAGGACGCAAAGGGGGCAAAGAAAAGAGAAAAGGATGTTATATTTTTAATAATATTCCCTCTTTGCGATTCTCTGCGTCCTTAGCGACTTTGCGGTAAACATAAACTAATCCATTCTCTGTGTCTCTGAGCCTCTGTGGTTCTATTTAATTTTTACGGGATGGAAAAGTGCTGGTTCTTTCAGGAGCAAAAAGCCTGCTTGCAAGACATATACTTCCCGTTTTAAGGGATGATTATAAGGTAGTCGCATTTGATGATGATAAAGGCGCCATCGATGACGCGGATTTTATTCGAGAAATACTCGAAGAATCCAACCCCTCCATATTCGTAAACTGCTCAGAATTTTCATTGATGGATGACTGTGAATTCTACAGGGAGAAAGCATATGCAATTAATGGGTTTGCTCCCGGTGTATTAGCAGATATATGCGCTGAAAGAGATATTTTGCTTATTCATTTCAGTACCCCTGCCGTTTTTTCAGGTGACAAAGATTATTCATATTCAGAAAGTGACACGCCGCAGCCATATACTGTATTTGGTGATTCAAAGCTTCTTGGTGAGAAAAAAATTGAACAATCAGGATGCCGGCATCTTATTATCAGGGTACCGGATGTATATGGAGGAAAGGATTCTTTCGTGCATGCTTTTTTAAGGGATATGAAAAATGGGAAATCTATCGAAGTTATACAGAACCACCGGAAAAATCCCACCTATGCCGACGATGTGGCCCACGTGCTGCAGATGCTGCTTGATAAAAACGTGGAAGGGCTGGTACATATGGCCAACCCGGGTGATTGTACTATATATGAATTTTACAAAAAGGCCCACGATCTGTATGAAAAAACGGGTATGAAACATGTGGATTTTAATGTACAGGAGATACCCTTTGACGAATTTATAACACCGGTAGATTATCCTATAAACAGCCTGCTTGAGCCTGCCAGATTGAAACATGAGTTTTCATTCACACCGGATACATGGGACAGAGCACTTGAACGTTTCATGACACAACATGCCGAAGAGTTGTCAGCATAACAAAAAAAGCTTGCCAAATTTTTTCTATTGAAACAGTGTTACAAATTGAAAAAAGTTGTTATGCTTGATATATTAATTAGAAATATTTATGTGAGTGATTGTGCATAAGACACTGGATATACATAACATGGTGCTGGCAGTAATTTTTTCTGCTTTTGGTATTCTGGTACCCATGCTTTTTCACCTGCTTGGACTTGGTTCAATATTTTTACCCATGTTTCTTCCCCTGGCGGTGGGAGCGTTTTTTCTCAGTCCCCTCAATGCACTTCTGCTGGGTATATTTACACCGCTTGCATCGGCAGTTTTAACCGGAATGCCGCCATTTTATCCACCCATGGCAATCATCATGATGGCCGAACTGGGGCTGTTTTGTGCTATCATATCTTTATTGTCACATCATACCAGTTTACCACGGGTTGTAGTTTTGTCTTTCGCGATTATCGCTGAGCGCCTCGTTCTTATGATGTTTCTGGCTGTGGTGATGCCGGCATTGAAAATATCATTCACTGCTTTCAGTTTGTACGAATTACTGAAAGGCATGCCGGGGATTATCCTGCTACTTGCCACCGTGCCATTCCTGGTAAACCGTGTAAAACAGGTGATTTCCCGCAGATCACTTCGATTGTTTGAACACTCACATGAAGGAAATAGTATTTATGAAAAGTCACATTGATTATCACCTGGAAAGTAAAAATTCATCAAAGACAGATTATTTCAGTGAAATCGGGCACGACTGGGACAATATTGTGGGTAATGATGATGACCGAGTTCGGGCCATCGGCGAAGTGTTTCATATGATTGATATGGCACAAAACAATACCGTGCTGGACGTGGGGTGCGGTAACGGAGTATTGATTCCCATCATCCAGCCATATATTGGTAACAACGGAAAAATAATAGCGGTGGACGCTGCCGCCGGTATGATTGAAACCGCAAAAAAGAAGCACGCACATTTTGGCAACATTCAGTTTCGTGTTGGTTCCGTAGAAACCATTGACCTGCCCGAAAATCATGTAGACGTTGTACTCTGTTTCGCGGTTTTTCCCCACATCGACAACAAGGAAGCCGCCCTTGCGCGGTTTTATGAAATACTGAAACCAGGTGGAGCCCTCTACATATTTCACATGTCTGATACACGTTCACTGAATGATTTCCACGATGCCCTTGATGCCCCTGTCAGTGGTGATCATATGCCCGAACGTGATGAGCTTGAAACCATGCTGAAAAAGGCTTCATTCACCATGGACAGGTATATCGACAAAGAAGGACTGAACTTCGTAAAAGCAATTCCGATGTCATGATATTGAAATTAATTACCCTCCTGCTTTGCCTGCTGCACGCGGTGCTGCCGGTTGACACGATTCACGTATGGATTATCCTGAATATAGCAGCACTGTCGATGTTGTACATCCTCTCAGAAATCAGATTGGGCCAGTTGATAAAAAGAAACATTCTGATTGTATCATTCGCAATGATGCTGGCCTTCTTCCAGGTGCTGTCTTCCGTAATTGACGGCAGCCCCGTTGATCTCGTGTTCATGGGTGTTACCTTCGCCAGGATATTTTTTGTGTACAACATGATCATGACTTCCATGGCGTGGATGGGAACCAGCGGTTTTCTGTGGCTGGTGTACGCCATAAGATCAGAGCGAATACGGCTCTTTCTGCTTCTCTTCTCGAGAACGGTGCACATGTTTATGAAGCGTAACCGCCATATCATCTTTCAGCTGCAGTCAAGAATTGACACGGGCAGCAGAAAGAAATACCTGGTTCCCCGTTATTACGTGCAAAACCTGGTTGCCGGTGAACTCTATTCACTGCAGCATTACCAGTCAGGACTGATTACCCGGGTTCACGGAAATATTTCGGTGCTGCGTCCTGATACAATATCAGGACGGCACATCCCGGCAGCCCTGTGTATCATGCTGCTCATGGTATCGGGCATCATCATCGTGTGTATATAGGAGCAATACGTGAATCAAGGTAATTATGATATTTACGTACATAACCTTTCATACCGCTATCCCGACGGAAGACAGGCGCTGGATAGTGTTCATCTGCAGGTAGCTCCCTCGTCACGGCTGGTGCTGGCAGGCCCCAACGGAAGCGGTAAGTCAACCCTGCTGCTTCACCTGAACGGCCTGCTGGATGGTCCGGGTGAGATCAGCATTGCTGGTCTTCCACGAACACGAAAAAATATGGGTGCCATACGCAAACGGATTGGCTACCTTTTCAGCCAGGTTGAATACCAGTTCATTATGCCCGATCTTTTAAATGACGTAATGCTTAGCGTGCCGGACGTGATTGCTGACCTGGAACAAAGGAAGCACATCGCCATGGGCTGGATTGAAAAACTTGGACTGGAACACTATGCCAACAGGAGCCCCCTTGATCTTTCATCAGGGGAAATGAAACGAGCAGCCCTGGCAGGCATTCTTGCCCGCGAACCTGAAGTAATTTTGATGGATGAACCCCTGGGTAACCTTGACCGCAAAAGCAGCATGATGCTGATTGATATATTGTCCTCACTAAGCCAGACAATGGTGATCGCCACCCACAGGGAGATCATCGCCCGCGAATGCGCTACC
>JAGYNX010000215.1 GCA_018399855.1 Spirochaetota bacterium | reverse complement strand
TTTCTTTTATATTTAATATGAATGTTCCAGTTGGTTTTAATACCCGCAGAAACTCCTCAGTTCTTGGTAAGAACCAGTTTACATATTCATCAGGATGGATTCCACCATATGTATTTTTACGACTATCTGCATAGGGTGGAGATGTTACAATCAAATCAAAAAAATTATCCGGATAGCTTTTTAATACATCTAGACAATCACCACAAAGAATATCGGTGTTTAATTTTTTCATTTAGCACAACCCCGTTAATTTAAATAGTAGAACCGATATTACTATACATGCGTTTGCATGTCCACAATGTTTTTGAAAAATAATTTATGTCTCTTTATATCTTAATTTAGTGACGAAATGTCAATTCATATTTATCTTGAACGTCTTTTTAACCCGTCACTCGTTACCCGTCACCCGTTACTGCTTCTCCCTTAGAGCCTCTGTGGTAATTCTTTTTTTAGAGAACAACAATAACATTTTTTTACTTGTGTAAATTTTACTGCACTTCACAATGGACAGATACTCGATGTAAATAATTATCGCATTTATCATATTTTACACTCCATGGAGGCCTTTTTATGATCGAACGGAAAATTGAAGACAACGTGTGCATTCTTACACTGAATGACGGCAAGACCAATGCCCTCACCGACACCGTGGTGAAAGACCTTGGAAAGTACGTAAAAGAAGCCGAAGCAGATGACTCTGTGAAGGGCATCATACTTACCGGTGAAGGCAAATTCTTCTCATCCGGTTTTGACCTTCCCATGTTTCTCAGCTTCAAGGACCATGCTGAAGTGTGCGCCTTTTTTGATTTCGAAGAAGAGATACTGATGGACCTTTTTATGTGTGAAAAACCGGTTATTGCCGCCTTAAACGGCCATACCGTTGCCGGCGGCATGATACTTGCCATGGCCTGCGATTACAGGATCATCAAGAATCACCCCAAGATCAAGGTTGGAATGAGCGAGATCAAGATCGGCCTGCCCCTCTCTATTGCCCAGTATAACGTTGTCCGTTTCGGGCTGGACAGTGACAAGAAGTTCAGGGACGTAATGTTTTTCGGCCTGATGGCAGGTGTAGAGCAGGCAAAAGAAATGGAAATGATCGACGAGATCGTTGAAGAGGACAAGCTGATAGAACAGGCCAAGAACATGATCAATCTCTTCAAGAACAACCCTGGCAACGCCTTTACACCGTTAAAGCTCTGTGTTCGACGACCCTTCGCCGAACGCATGCGAAAAGAACTGGACGAAGGCTCATGGAAAGAAGGACTGAAGTGCTTCTTTGAGGATGACGTAAGAAAGACCCTGGAATTCGTGCAGTCTGCCATGTCAAAATAGGGACCACAGAGACACAGAGGTACAGAGGTACCTGAAAAAATTACCGCAAAGACGCGAAGATCGCTAAGGGCGCAAAGAAAAAGAAAAGGATATTATATTTTTTTGAATAAAATATTTCCTCTTTGCGATTCTCTGCGCCCTTTGCGCCTTTGCGGTAAAAACATACTAA
This sequence comes from Spirochaetota bacterium, assembly GCA_018399855.1. Taxonomy (GTDB): domain Bacteria; phylum Spirochaetota; class UBA4802; order UBA4802; family UB4802; genus M55B154. Next base: position 2,505 of record JAGYNX010000215.1, on the reverse strand, counting down.
TCATTTCTCTGTCTCTCTGTGCCTCCGTGGTGAATCCTTACACGAAAAAAACGCTTGACTTGCGGCTGTTGCGGAAACGACTATATATACCAGTATACGTATAAAGTTCCAGAAATGAGGAAACACATGAAGGTTATTGAAGGCAAACTTGATGCCTCCGGGCTGAAAATAGCCATTGTTATATCCCGGTTTAATGAATTTATCACACAGAAACTCCTGGGTGGTGCAGTTGACTGCCTGAGAAGAAATAACGCGGTAGAAGATGACATCACCGTGGCGTGGGTACCCGGCGCATTCGAGATTCCCGCGATAACCCGTAAACTTGTAGAATCGGGGAAATATGACGCGATCATTTGCCTGGGAGCTGTTATCCGCGGCTCAACCCCGCATTTTGACTATGTTGCCGCAGAAGTATCAAAGGGGGTGGCACAGGTTGGGATCAATTCACCTGTTCCGGTTATTTACGGGGTCATTACCACCGACACCATAGAACAGGCAATAGAAAGGGCTGGCACCAAGTCGGGCAACAAGGGATTTGATGCCGCCATGTCGGCCATCGAGATGGCACAACTCTATAGCCAGATCAGCAAATAGTTACCATACATGGGACATAGAAGAAAGGCGCGCGAATACGCCCTGCAGGCTCTTTACATGTACGAATCCGTACAGGCAGACAAGGATGATCTGCTCCTCCTTGAATGGGTAGATCGTGATATATCCGAAGATATAAGGGATTTTTCCACCACTCTTATCAAAGGTACTATTGAGAATCTTCCTGAAATTGACGAACTTATTAACAGGCATTCCAGGAACTGGAAATTCGAGAGAATCAGTCCTGTTGACAAGTCTATTCTCAGAATATCCATTTATGCCCTTTGCAATATTCAATCAATACCATACGCGGTAACCATTGACGAAGGTATCGAACTGGCAAAGATGTACGGCGGTGAAAACTCCAGCCAGTTCATAAATGGCATTCTTGATGCCATCAAGAAAAAAGAGTTACAACCTGGGAAGGAGGAGAGAGCGGGAGGTGACAGCAATAAAGAAAAATAGGTTTTCCCTGTCAGAGGAAGACCAGCAAGAGACCCCTGAAGGCGTTAAAACCAACAGGTTTAACATATCCAGGGCGGGAAAGAAAAAGCTTCATCCCGCGATAATCCCCGCCATAGTAGCGGCAGTAGCCGTGGCAGCGTTAGTACTGGTAACCCTTGTATACAAGGAACCCCCATCATTTCTTTCTTCACCAAGCGTTTCAAAAGACGATCTATTTCTCTCAAAAGGTGACTCCAGGGAAACACCCGGTAAAGAATTCTCCAATCCCCGGTTGCGACAGGGCATACAGAGTTATGAAAAGAAATTCTACAGGGACGCCATAGCAGAGTTCAGTAGCGTGGTTCAATCGGACGCCCCTGATAGAGAAAAAGCCATCGCCCTCACCTACATGGGCATGATGTATGATGAGCAGGGGGACACAACAAAAGCCATAGAAAGTTATACCCGCGCCTTAAAATACGACCCTGAAAGCGGCGCAGCCCTGAAAAATCTTGCCATTACCCACAGGCACCGGGGAGATTATTCAAAGGCCCTGGGGGCCATAGATGAGGCACTTGACCAGCATCCTGGTACTTTCGACTACCTGCTGCTAAAGGGAAATATTCTTTACGAGATGGGCAATTACGAAAAAGCGGTACAGGCATACCGGATGGCCATAGATGCTGATGATGACAGTCCTTCGGCACATTATAACATGGCACTTGCATTGCAGAAGTCTGGTGACGAGGTGTCGGCAATAGATTATCTCAAGAAAGCAGGATCGCTTGACCAGTCAGGGAATATTGCCTCCATGGCATACGGGAGGCTTGGCACCATTTTTACGAAACGGGCAGACTACCAGCTTGCCGAAAAGTACCTGTCCATGGCAGCAAAGATTGATCCGGGGGAACCCCTGTTTCATTATAATCTTGGAATCACATACCTGAAGCAGGATAATCCGCAAAAGGCACTGGAATCTTTTCACAAGGCCGAAGCCCTCGGGGTGAAAGACGAAAACCTGCTGGAAAACCTGGGCGAAGCATACGCTTCCCTTCAGCAGTATGATAAAAGCCTGGAAGTCTACGAACGGCTCAAACCATTGCAGGAAAACAACGTCCGAATACTCTCCCGTATTGCTGAACTGTATTACCGAAAAGGTGAACTTGACAGGGCCTATGACTACTACAAGAAGATAACCACCCTCGAACCGGCTTCTGAGAATGCCCGGATCGCCTACCTCAACATGGGAAACATTTTAGATGACCAGCAGCAGTTCAGGGATGCCATTGACGCATACCAGAAGGCACTGTCCATCAACCCGAAAGATGACACGGCACTGTACAACCTGGGTATCGCCTATGATCATGCGGGTATCCCTGAGAAAGCCGTTGAAACCTGGAACAGGGCGGCAAGCCTTAACCCCAACAACGCAAACCCCCTGCTTGCCATTGCCAATATGTACTATGAAGG
>JAGYNX010000214.1 GCA_018399855.1 Spirochaetota bacterium | reverse complement strand
TGTAGGTATTGTATCGCCATTTTGCGTGTTCTTCTGCTGATTTAAAGAGCTCTTCAGCGGTTTCAGGAAATTCACGTTTAAGCGCCGTATAACGAACCTCTCCCATGAGGAAGTTCTGGAATTCATCCCAGTTTGGCTCCTTTGAATCCAGTATGAAGGGATTTTTACCTTCTTCTTCAAGAAGGGGATTATACCGGTATGTCTGCCAGTAACCGCACTCAACTGCTTTTTTTTCTTCGGCCTGGGTTTTACCCATACCTGACCGTATACCATGGTTGATACAGGGTGCGTAGGCAATGATCAGGGATGGTCCGGGATACGCTTCTGCCTCGGTGATTGCCTTTATATACTGGTTCTGGCTTGCTCCCATTGAAACCTGGGCAACATATACATATCCGTATGACATGGCCATCATGCCCAGATCTTTTTTACGTATTTTCTTACCCGATGCGGCAAACTTGGCTGTAGCTGCCGTTGGTGTTGCCTTGGATGACTGTCCACCCGTATTTGAATACACTTCAGTATCCAATACCAGAAGGTTTACATCTTCACCCGACGCGATAACATGGTCAACACCGCCGTATCCGATATCATATGCCCAGCCGTCACCACCAAATATCCATACAGACTTTTTGATGAGATACTGCTTTAATTCAAGTACCTTTTTCGCTTTATCTGACCCGTCTTTTTCAAGAAGAGGCAGCAGTTCCTGTGCAGCGGCACGTGAACCGTCGGCATCCTCCCTGTTGTTGAGCCATGTATCGATTGCAGATTTCAGGGCATCACTGTTAGTTTCGGTTTTCAGCTCTTCAAGAACCTGCACTACCCAGGTTTTCATCTGGAAGACACCAAGATGCATACCATACCCATATTCAGCGGCATCCTCGAAGAGAGAGCTGGCCCATGCAGGACCACAGCCATCATGATTGGTACAATATGGCGTGGCCGGTGCTGATCCACCATAGATTGAGGAACACCCTGTGGCATTGGCAATCATCATACGGTCACCGTACAATTGCGTTATCAGCTTGATATACGGTGTTTCTCCACATCCGGCACATGCCCCGTGAAACTCGAAAAGGGGCTGGCAGAACTGGCTGCCTTTTACCGTAGTTTTTTTCACCAGGTTGTCCTTGTAGCTGACATTCTCCACAAAGTAATCCCATATGGGGGCCTGGTCCATCTGTGTTTCAAGTGGCTTCATGATGAGTGCTTTCTCTTTTGAAGGACACACATCTGCACAGTTTCCACATCCTGTACAGTCTAGGGGACTTATCTGTATCCTGAACTGGTACCCCTCTAGTCCTTTACCCTTGGCATCCAGTGTCACCGCGTCGGATGGTAATCCTTTAACTTCTGTATCATCAAGCAAAAATGGCCTGATTACCGCGTGAGGACACACGTAGGCGCACTGGTTACACTGAATACAGTTATCTGGCTGCCATTCCGGTGTATTTATGGCAATGCCGCGTTTTTCATAGGCGGTTGTTCCCGGAGGGAATGAGCCATCGGCCCAGTCAACGAAAGCACTGACTGGAAGATCATCACCCTTCTGCAGGTTCATTGGTTCGGCAATTTTCTTCACGAAATCAGGTATATTACGTTCATCCGTCGCTTCCTTAACCTGTATACTTTTCCACTCATCGGGAACTTTTACTTCATGTACATTTTTCGCGCCCTCTTCTACTGCTGCAACATTCTTCTTAACAATTTCTTCGCCTTTTCTTCCATACGTATTTTCAATAGCATCCTTCATCTTCTTCTCTGCCATATCATACGGTATAACATTTGAAAGTTTGAAGAATGCCGCCTGCATAATGGTGTTTGTTCTACCAGGAAGACCAATCTGATCAGCAATTTTGGTAGCGTTTATAATGTAAAACCTGATATCATTATCACCCAGGTAACGTTTTATGTGATCGGGAAGTTTCTGTTTTGTTTCCTCTTCATCCCATATTGAGTTGAGCAGGAAAGTGCCCCCCTTCTTCAATCCCGTAAGCATGTCATACTTTTCAAGATAGACTGGCACATGGCATGCCACAAAATCAGGATTGTTGACAAGATATGTTGATCGAATTGGCTGCTCACCAAACCTGAGGTGAGATACAGTAATACCACCTGATTTTTTAGAGTCGTATGCAAAATATGCCTGGGCAAACAGGTCTGTATTGTCCCCGATTATCTTTATTGAATTCTTGTTGGCACCAACGGTTCCATCTGAGCCCAGCCCGTAAAACTTACCTTCAAAAGTACCCTTTGCCGATACGTTTATTTCTTCCTCTACCGGAAGTGATGTAAAGGTAACATCGTCAACAATACCAACTGTAAAAGCGTCTTTTGGCTCTGGCAGTTTCAGGTTGTTGAACACAGCCACGATCTGTCCAGGGGTGGTGTCCTTGGAACTGAGACCATATCGTCCGCCAACGATAAGTGGCGCATTTTCTTTATTGTAGAAAATGGATCGTACATCAAGGTATAATGGCTCACCAACCGCACCCGGTTCTTTTGTCCTGTCAAGAACGGAAATTCTTTTCACAGTTTTTGGAAGAACCTTTAAGAAATATTTTTCGGAGAAAGGCCTGTAGAGATGGCAGGTGACAAGCCCTACTTTTTCACCTTTATCAACAAGGTAATCAATTGTTTCTTTTATGGTATCTGTTACAGAACCCATTGCCATTATAATATTTTCAGCATCTTCAGCACCGTAATAGGTAAAGGGATGATACTCCCTGCCGGTAAGCGTTGTAATTTCCTTCATGTACTCTTCAACTATATCGGGTATCGCATCATAATAGGAGTTAATTACCTCCCTGGACTGAAAATAGATATCAGGATTCTGCGCCGTTCCCCTGGTGACCGGATGTTCAGGATTAAGGGCATTGGCACGAAATTCATGCACCTTGTCATAATCTACCAGTTTCGCAAGATCATCTGACTCGATTGTCTCAATTTTCTGTATCTCGTGAGAAGTACGGAAACCATCGAAAAAATGGAGAAATGGAATTTTGCTTTTGATGGCTGAAAGATGCGCGATAGCAGCAAGATCCATTACTTCCTGAACACCACCACTGGCAAGCAACGCAAAACCAGTCTGCCGTGTTGCGTATACGTCCTGATGATCACCAAATATTGATAATGCCTGTGCTGATAAAGAACGGGCGCTTACATGGAACACGCCAGGGAGAAGCTCGGCCGCAACCTTGTACATGTTGGGGATCATGAGCAGAAGCCCCTGTGAGGCAGTATAGGTTGACGTAAGTGCTCCCGCCTGCAATGAACCATGTAATGCTGCTGCTGCACCGGCCTCGGACTGCATTTCAACAACCCGAACTATTTCGCCAAATATATTCTTCCTCTCATGTGATGACCATTCATCAATATGTTCAGCCATTGGAGATGATGGTGTGATAGGATATATAGCTGCAACTTCAGTGAATGCGTATGAAACATACGCTGCTGCCATGTTCCCATCCATTGATTTCATAACTTTCTTAGTCTGTCCAACCGCCATATACGAACTCCTTTCTGAATTTATTATCTATCTTTTAAAAACTAAACAAAACCTTGTTTTTTATACAATTTAAGGTGTAACTCAATATAGTATTATAGCAGAGTCAACTAAAATACACAAAATAACCCTTTATAATTAAGCAAATTTTAAGAGCGGAAAAGTGAATGAATGAGCGACAGGTAACATGTCAAGAGATCTATTGTTATGTATACATGATAAGAAATTATCCATTTCATTTCAATGATTTTTTAGCAATTTCTAAATTAAATGGAAACACAGAGGTACAGAGGTACAGAGATTATTTTCTGTGTTTCCGATCAGTCCATAGTTTTCTAAATCTCTGTTTCTCTGTACCTCGGGGGTGAATTAAAAATCGGGTAAGGTACAATGAATTTCAATGTCAATTTTGAATTAAGAAGGGCACATTCCTCTTTGTCATGCGAACGTACACTACGAGGCCCCCTATATCCCCCCACGATAACGCCATATGACTGTCAATTTA
>JAGYNX010000213.1 GCA_018399855.1 Spirochaetota bacterium | reverse complement strand
GACTTATCAGGTCAAGTTCATTTTTCCAGAAAGCAAGCCACCTGTTGTAATCTATCCCATCGCGTACAGCTTGAACCGCGTGACTGTATATTCGCGTGGTATTTGCCGTATAATAAAGGGATTTCATTCTCCCTTCAATCTTGAAGGCATTTACACCTGCCTGCATAAAGGCGGGTACTTTTTCTATAAGGCACAGGTCTTTTGATGACAGTATCTCTGTTCCATTGGCGTGTTCAATTATATCCATGTGATTGCCCGGGCGCTTTTCTTCTATCAGGGAATACCGCCACCTGCAGGGATGTGAGCAGCTTCCCGTGTTTGCGTCCCTGCCGGAGAGGTAACGGCTCAGAAGACATCGTCCCGAATATGAAATACACAGTGCCCCGTGAATAAATGTTTCGATGTCCGCGTCGGTATGGTCACGAATTTTTTTGATTTCGTCGAGAGTAACTTCCCTGGCAAGCACCACCCGTTGAATACCCATCTGCTGCCAGAATGAAATGGACAGGTGATTGAGGGTGGACATCTGGGTTGAAAGATGCAGCGGGATATCCATGCCGTTTTCCCGCAAGAGCATAATCATGCCGGGGTCGGAAACCATAATGCCGTCAAAGTTGTATTCTGACACATCATTGATGTATTGTCTCGCGTTGTCAACCTGGTCTTCATGCAGGTAGGAATTCAGCAGAAAGATTACCCTGGTATTGTGACTGTGCGCGTAGCGGATACCCTGGTGAATGTCCTCGTGGCTGAAGTTTCCGGTTTTCATGCGAAGGTTAAGCTGCTCGCCGCCGAAATATACCACATCAGCGCCATAATTGACGGCTACCTTAAGCTTCTCAAGATTGCCCGCGGGAGATACTATTTCTGTTCTATTATTTCTGCCTGTCAACGAAGCCATTGTTAATGCCTTTTTGATAATATTCTACCGCCTTATTGTGACGGGACAATGTTTTTGAAAAATAATGAGACCCGTCATTACGTGATACAAAATACAGGTAAGATACATCGGCCGGATTCAGGGCCGCCTGTATAGCCCCCCTTCCGGGTGAGCTGATTGGTGTGGGAGGATACCCTCCATGACGGTAGGTGTTAAATGGTGAATCACTTTCAAGATCTTTATACGTTATCCTGCCGGTAAATTTTTTAACAGCATATCGAACGGTTGGGTCACAGTAAAGCCGCATACCCAGTTTTAGCCGATTGTGAAACACCGCCGATATCAGGTCTCTTTCCTTCTTGACGGTTGCTTCTTCTTCGACCAGTGAAGCCATGGTAAGAAGTGTATGCACATTCATATTCAGGTCAGCCATGGATGAGAGATCCATGCGCTCCAGTTCCTTTGTCATCTGGTTGTGCATCCACTGTATGATGTCCCTGGCATCAGAATCTTCCGGAAAATTATATGTTTCCGGAAAAAGGTAGCCTTCTGCCGAGGGGGCATGGATACCAATTGATCTAAGGTAATTCTTATCAAGGGCGTAATATAAAAATGAATCCTCGCTGGTTATACCTTCAGATTCCAACCGATCTGCGATCTGGTACAGGTTAAACCCTTCGGGGATGGTAACCCGTTGCACCATGACGTGTCCCCGTGTAATGCGTTGTAATATATCAAGAGATGACATTCCACTGTATATCCGGTATTTCCCGGTTTTCACGTTGGTGTTGCCCGATACCCTGGCAATACCAATAAAAAAGGTTTCACTGGTAATAAGATTCCTGGATTTCAGCATCTCGGCTGTCTGACGCAGCGTTGTTCCCCTGTCAATTTTTATTATTTCACCGGACATAAACCCCGGGGAGCTGTTGAAGTACCAGGTGATGCCCAATAAGATTACTACGCATAGTATGCCCAGTAAGCCCAATGTCAATATGTGCCTGAATGTAGATCTCAAATTGCTGTTCATATATGTCCTTCGTAATCACTGTTATTATCGGGTATGAATAATCAACTGAATAGCAAACGGGATTATTTGTCAATTCCATATGATATAATTATTTGTTGACTTTCTGCAAAAGAAGAAATATGAAGTGAGATAATGTGACAGAATATTTTCTGAAATAATATTGGTGATATGAATAATAAGAAAACCATCATAATTACCATCATACTCCTGGTGGTGACAATATCCCTTGCCGTGCCCCTGTATTCAAAGAACGCCATATACCATAACAAGAAGGGGTGGGAGCATCTTGAAAAAGGAGAAATGTATTCTGCGATTATTTCCTTTCAAAGCGCCCTGCAGAAGAATCCCCGTTATAAAGAATCACTGACTGGACTGGCTGAATCGTATCTGAACACCGGTGGTTATGAAGAAGCAATCTCGTTATACGAACGGGTGTTGCGTCTCTACGAAGACGATGAAAAAGCCCTGCTTGGCATGGCCAAAGCCCTGACGGGAATCGGCAGGTATAGGGAAGCGATCAGGATTTATGAGAAACTTAACAAATTGTCATTTGAGAACAACGAATCACGATACGGAATGGCATATCTCTATTTCAGAATGAACAAAATTCTCTGGTCAAACCGTCTTCTTGAACGGGTGCTGACGGCAAACCCCTTTCACTATGATTCACTTCTTCTCATGGCAGAAATGAAGAAGAGGGAAGGCCGTTTTGACGAGGCAATACAATATATTGAGAAAGCAATCAACTCACGAAACGAGTATCCTCGCGGCTACGTGGAGTACGGAAATCTTCTTTTTGCCAAATATGCTGACACGGGTGACAGTGATTACGTGGTTCAGGCTGTTGATGAATTCAAAAAAGCCCTTAGCATAAGTCCGAATAATATCGAGGCAAACAGGTATCTTGGATATATCTCGTATTATTCAGGTGATCATGAGGGCGCGGTATCCTATTATAACAAGGTTGTTGAGTTATATCCGAAGATGAGCATTCCACATTACAATCTTGCCCTTGCCCATGAAAAGATGGGTAACAGGGAAAAGGCCCTCTCTGAATACTCAACGGCGGTAGAACAACAGTCTTTAAACAGCCTGGTATATGAGAAGCGTTCGCAATTTCTGGTTCTGAAAGATTTTAAGGCAGGGCATCCCCTGCGTGTCAAGCTTGCCGGGGAGGAGTATGATACTGCCCAAAATTTTCGAAAGAAAAACTTTCCGGAACAATCACTGCTGCATCTGCGAAAATCACTTTTCCTCAACCCCATGGCACCGAAGCCCCGCCAGGAGCTGGCCGACTCCTACCTGGTACGGGATTATTATCGTTTTTACGTGGATCAGCTGAAAAAACTGCACAAAATGAATACTTCAACCGGGTCCCGTGACAAGTTGAATGTAGCGATAATAAAGCGCCGTGATCGCCTGTATAACAGGATGGGGTACGCGCAAAATTTACCGGAAAGAGACGTTCCCCGGGTGATGCTGCTTGATCTTGTCAGCGTTAAGGGGATTTCTCCCTATCCCGATGGAGGCAGTGTTCTTTCAAACAGCATAAATTATGCCTTTTCCCAGTTTGGAAGATATAAAAATATTTCAACAAGAGAGCGAATACGTATAAACGAGCAGTTGAAATGCGGACAACAGCCCATTGACGCTATACTCCGGGATATCCAGGGGTTGATGAAAGAAGAGGGGACACCTGAATTTGATTATCTTCTCTATGGTAATTACGAGGTATCCGGTAATTTTATACGTGCCGGTATATCCGTAATGAACCTGAAGACCGGCGTAGTTATTGCTAATCTACAGGCAGAGGATCAGGGCAAACAGGCCCTGTCGGGTGTCTCCTTGCGACTTGCCCGAAAACTGTATGAAACAATTCCCTACCAGGGAAGAATTCTTGCGTACGAGGAAGACTCTGTACTGGTAAACCTCGGAAGTTATGACGGGGTTTCACCAGGTGACCTTCTTGTCAGTTATATACCGGTAACAGATTCGGCAAGACCGGAAAAGACCTCTCAGAAACTGGTATTCAAGGTGGGCGAGGTGGATACACTGCTTTCACTGGCCACCCCGGTGAGAAAAGACGACCTTGATCGGGTATCAAAAAACGA
>JAGYNX010000212.1 GCA_018399855.1 Spirochaetota bacterium | reverse complement strand
ATACACCAGTCCGGGATGACCTTTCTCGTCCATCCAGTATATACGTGTATGTCCATGAATATCAGGAAATATTTCCAGAACTATTTCACCCCGCACATCGGGCAATACATTAATTCGCCCGCTGCAACCGTGCTGATCTATCCAGTCTGCAAGTTTCCTTTTTTTTCGAAAGACCAGGTAATCACACTGTCCAGGCTCATCAAATTGTATACGCACAGTATACAGTTCCCGCTCGGCATCATATACCAGGTCATGATCATCATATGTAATATCCTGTTCTAGAAGAAGTGTTTCAGATGATGTATTCCTGTAGATTCTTAAAAAATATTTCCCCTTTTTCTCGGGCAGGGTAAAATTGAAAAGATTTACATCACCACTTTTAATGTTTACAAATGTGGTTGCAAGGGGAGCGTCAAACTCCTTAAGGGAGAACACTCTTTCAAGCAGGTAATTCGCCCTGTCCCGTATCTCGTGAAAATCATGTCCAGAAGCGGCGACCAGCAGGCGCACAATTTCCCTGAGGGATTTATGGTCATCTCCTTTTTTATAACGTCTTGCAAGCCGCTCAAGTGATGTAATGGCCTTCAGGTTTATATCATGGTCAAAATTCAGCGGATCATTGCTCAACCGCCGATCCAACATCTGCAAGTATGTTTGCCTGTTCCTTTCAGTAAACCGCCTTGTTTTTTTTCTTTCAGGGATTTCCCTGTATTCTACCTGTGAGAATGAACTGATCCTGATCACTTCATCGAGAAGATGATTCAACGACTCAGAGACATCCGGTGATGCTACTTCGATGTGTGAATACCCGGTTTCAATGGCACGCTCTTCTATACGCAGTAACCATAAAAATGTATTGAAAAAAGTATCCTCACCCCTTTTTTCTTCGAAGGTAAGTGCTTCAAATATATTAAGCCCGAGATATATAGTTGGAATTTCAGCCCATGGAGGCCCCTGACCTACATGTGAGAGCACTGTGGTTTCATCAGATACATGATACAGTGTGGGCTCGTCATATTTTTCCTTTATGATCACGAATCGCCTGGTTTCCAGGCTCTTGAAATCATGACTGGCCACCGCCCTGTGTATCCAGCTGATGGCGCCCTGCAGCCGGCTGTTGAACCGTACATCACTGATTATCCTGTTTCTTGCCTGGGGATCATCGGCAAACAGGGTATCAAGAATATCATTTCGAATCCTGGTAAAGGCATCGGTATACGAAGAAGGATCGCCACCCTGTTTCAGGCCAAACACAATAGAACCGTCGACAAAAAAAGGGAATGCCCTGTTTTCTTCAAATGTACTGGCAATATGTTGTTTCACCTTTAAATCGGTGATCAGGTTCTCATCTTTAAGTGTATACCTGCACAGGCTGCTTAACGACATAACTTCTTGATTACTGCCCATAAAAAATGTTTACTCCTGTTTAATAAGCTTCAGCACCGGAAATCTCTGTTTATAGACTCCAATCGGAGAATAGGCGAAATCAATTTTATCTTTCCCCTTTATACTCTTTTTTATAATAGCAATGTTATTCTCAGGTACAAATACCAGCAGCTTGTATTTCGCCGATCCGGTCTGCATAAGAAGCAGCTTGTGATTCTTGATATCATATACTTTTAGTGAAGAAGGTACCTTGTAAAATTTTACCGGGTATAATGACGCATAATACTCCTTTCCCTGCATGGCAGGATATTGTTCCAGTAATTGTTTATAGGTTGCCCTTGGCAGGCTGGCAATAGAGATAGATGCATCCCCGGCGGGTGCCCTTTCCATTTCGTCCTCTTCCAGTTCCAAATCAGTTGAGTCATCCGGTTTTGTCGCAGTCGCTTTTTCGTCTTTCTCAATCCTGGTCTTGAGAATATAAAAACTCTGCACCTGGTATCCGGCAGTTGCTTTTTTTCTTGTTTTTTCGTCATATATACCATATGGCATTATGGTATCACCACCGCAGGTACGTGCAACTTCACGGGCTTTATTTACCCGTTGATCAAGTGTCATGCCGCCAATTTCCACGATGCCTATTTCATTGTAGTTATTCATCTTATCCACGAGCACCAGGCTAACCTCTTCATCTGGGGACAAGGGTTCATATTTCTCTCCCGTAACCACTACCTTTGACGTTGATGAACAGGAGACTACCCCTGTTAGAAGCATACTTATTATAATTTTTTTCATAGTTATACCTTTCCTGCCACGTTACATGTAACTTTAAAAACACTAACCAGTTTTTATCGCCAAGTCAATAGAAAAAAGAGGGCCGGGCAAAGTGATGCATTTTTATTCTTTGACATGTTTAATCTATTATTTATATCCTGATTTGTGAAATAAAACACTGGAGCCTGCATATGAATGACGACAACCGCAAAACACTTTCATACCCTTTAGGTGAATATCAAACCGATGACAATGAATTTGACCAGAATGAAAAAGAAATTCTTAGTTATATTAATCAAAAAGTCGCCGCTGGTCAAAATCTTAAAGAGATTGTGGAATTTCTCTATAACGAAACATCTTCAATAATGCCCTGCGACAGGATCGGTATCGCCTTTACCGATGAAAGCGGAAAAAGGCTTATACTCTATCATGTAGTTGCTTCATATGAACCGCTTTACCTGGACAGGGGATATGCCGCCGATCTCAGGGGCAGTTCACTTGATACAGTATTTAAAGATGGTACCCCAAGGGTAATCAACGACCTTAAGGAATACCTGCAATCAAACCCCAGCAGCAGTTCTACACAGCTCCTGGTAAAAGAGGGGGTTCGCTCCAGCATGACATGCCCGTTATACGTTGACAAGCGGGTAGTGGGAGTACTGTTTCGAAGTGCCAGGGAACCTTCCGCGTATTCCATGCATGAGGTTAAGCTGCATAAAGCCATATCAGAAAGGCTAAGCCAGGTTGTTGATAAAGCCTGGAGAATCGAACAGCTTTCATCAGCCCTGAACGCTTACACTGAAATGCTCAGCTTTGTTACCCATGAATTAAAAAGTCCTCTATCCTCAATAATAACTCTGGGGAAAACCCTTAACAGCGGCTACTTCGGTGATAACCCTGAAAAAACCGCCGAGATGGTGGGACGGATGATCGACAAGGCTGAATATCTTAACACCATTGTGAACGAGTATCTCAATCTTTCCAGGATTGAAGAAGACCGCATGTCCATCAAGCCAAGAGAAGTGGATATTCACCATGACATCATTGACGAGGCAATTGATATAATCCATCCACAGGTAGAGGAAAAAAACATACAAATTGAGCGAAATTACGATAGCGCCATAACCTCGGCCGAGTGCGACCCTGATCTTATGAAAATTGTACTGCATAACCTGCTCGGCAACGCGGTTAAGTACGGAATTGATGGCGGGACGGTACGGGTTACTACCCGAATGGAGGGGAAAAACCTGAACATCGATATATGGAACGAAGGACCAGGTTTTCCCGAAGAGCAGAAGTACAAGCTATTTCGGCGTTTTTCACGCATTGAAACAGATGAACTGATGGACCGCAAGGGCAGTGGTATCGGGTTGTTCGTATCCTACAACATTGCATTTCTGCATGGGGGAAGGATAGTTGCCGATTCACGTGAAGGTGAATGGGCACAATTCACCGTTGAGATGCCACAGCCACCTGAAGTGCAGCAGGATCAGACCTGATTCATTCTGTTTTCACCATTCAAGGGAAGAAGGTTTTATAAACTTTACTCCATTCTTTTTCATTTTATCAATGGCGTCAGGTATGCTTCCAGGTGGAGAACCCACTCCCCTGGACAGGTCAGGCAGAAGATATACTTCATATCCTTTTTTACTCCCGTTAATGGATGTGAAAAAAACACAAAAATCAAGGGCGAGCCCGCACACAAAAATACGTTTTACTCCCCTTGTCTTCAGATATCCATCTAGACCTGTTTCGGTTGCATGATCATTTTCAAGAAATCCTGAATAACTGTCAATTTCCGGATTATATCCCTTGCGAATAATAAGATGAGCGCTGTCAACATGAAGGTCTTCGTGAAGGGAGGCACCATGCGACCCG
>JAGYNX010000211.1 GCA_018399855.1 Spirochaetota bacterium | reverse complement strand
CTTGATTTTGACCCGAATACCCTGGAGAAAACTGCCGGGGAATTCGCTGAACAGGGCTTCCCGGTTTTTACAGGAAAGTGTGATGTGTCAAACCAGGAAGAAGTTACCGCTGCCATAGAGGCTGTTATAGACCATTATGGCGGTATTGATATACTGTTTAATAACGCGGGGATTACGCAGAGAAGTTCTTTTGTTGTTACCGATATATCCGTGTACAGGCGGGTGATGGATGTAAATTTTTTCGGTGCGGTATATTGCACCAGGGCCGCCATTGATTCCATCATTGAAAGGAAGGGGATGATAATCGTTACCTCCAGCATTGCGGGTGTGGCCCCCCTTATCGGGAGAACGGGATATTGCGCAAGCAAGCACGCCCTGCACGGATTTTTTGAAACATTGCGATGTGAAATTGCAGACGACGGTGCACACGTGATGATGGTTTGTCCCGGATTTACCACTACAAGCCTGCAGACACGGGCCCTTGACGGGGATGGTTCAGTAACAAAGCATCCACAGTCAACGGTAGGAAAGAAGTATACAGCTGAAAGCGTGGCTGATGAAATATACAAAGGCGCATTGAAGCGCAAGCCCACACTGGTGCTTTCGCCGGTTGGAAAGATTTCATGTTACATGGTGCGGTTTGTGCCCCGGTTTTACGAAAGGATAATGTCTAAAAGAATTAAAAAAGAAATAGAAAGGTAGGGGGAGCAAAGAGATTATTATGGGAACCACGGAAAGACGGAAGAGAGAAAAAAAGCAGAGAAAGGCACAAATCCTTGATACGGCAAGAGAACTGCTGCTGCGGGATGGTCATCACCAGGTATCCATGAACAGGATAGCCCGCAAGGCGGAGTTAAGCGTTGGTACGCTCTACCTGTATTTTGCCAGCAGGGAGGAACTTTTTGCCACGTTACAGGAAGAAGGACTTGACCTTTTATATGAAAAGATAAGAGAAGCCACAGACAAGAAGGGAACCCCTGAGAAGAGACTTAATGGTATAGCCAGGGCATACAGGAATTTCAGTGAAGAGAATAAGAATTATTTTGATATTATTAACAGTTTTCTCGCTTCACAGGATATCGTTTTCTCGGCTGAAATGAAGTCCAGGGTGGACATGCATGGTGACCATATACTTTCATGTGTGGATGAGGTGATACGGGATATGGGTTCAGAGATTAATGTTGAAGTTGACAATGAAACGGTTCGTCAGTGTTCACTCACATTCTGGGGTAACCTGCACGGCATATTGATTATGCGTAAACTGAAGGATACCATTCTTAAAAATATTACCCTTGATCAGCAGCTCACCCACAGCAGTACCTGTTGTATCGAAGGTTTGAAACAGTTTCTTGCTGAGAAAAAGGCATAGCAATATTTACTTTGAGAATATGATATGCAGTGATATTATCAGCATAAGGATACCAAAAATACGTTTTAATGTATGATGATCAAGGCCAACGGCTATACGGGCACCAATCATACCGCCGATCACGAAGCCGAGGGCCAGAAGAAGGGCCACGGGAATGTTTACATGTCCTCCCTTGTAATACTCGTAGGCGGCAAGAATGCCGATGGGGGGTATCATGGCTGCAAGGGTTGTTCCCTGCGACATATGCTGATCAAAACCCAGAAATAATACCAGGGCGGGGATCATGATCACACCACCACCTATTCCCATAAGTCCGCTTAACACACCCGCCGTTAATCCAATAAGAAGTCCAAATACAAGCCACATGATTACATTCCTTTTTGTTGATGTATACAGCTATTGTATCACAATTGTTGTGTGGTGCTCCATAATGACTGGAAAAAATATGAATTGTCCAGTAATCTTTTGTAATTACAATAATCCTGATATGAGAGCAGCTTTCTAATGGAAAAAACAGGACTTCTTCTCACCTGCGAACACGGGGGCAATGACGTACCGGAAGATTATAGTCAGTATTTTCAAGACATGGATGAATTGCTGAACAGTCACCGGGGATATGATATCGGTGCCCTCCACATGGCACAGTCCCTTTCGTCCATGCTGCGCTGTCCACTTGTGTCTACCACGGTTACCAGGCTGCTGGTGGATTGTAACCGGTCGTTGCATCGCAAAACCCTCTTCAGCCGGGTTACCCGTCACCTGGATGAAGCTCAGAAGAAAGATATACTGGAGAAATATTACTTTCCATACAGGAATGAGGCAACCGGCTGGGTGCAGGCACTCATTAGAGAACATGGCAGGGTTGTACACCTGTCGGTGCATTCCTTCACTCCCGTGATAAACGGCAGGAAAAGAAAGACTGATGTGGGTATTCTGTATGATCCCAAACGTCCGTGGGAATATAAGCCGGGCAAAGAACTGCAGGAAAAACTGAAGAAGGCAACCGGGCTGAGGGTCTGGAGAAACTATCCTTTCAGGGGATGGCCTGACGGCCTTGTGGCTGCCTTTCGAAAAATGTACCCGGATAACAGGTATACGGGAATTGAGCTGGAAATGAACCAGCAATTATATATCGATAACAACAGGTCATGGGGACCTCTTCCCGAAGAAGTGGCCGCATGCATAAAAACATGTTGATCTCAAAAACGAGGTATAGTATAGATTCGATGTGTGTACCAAGTTAAAACAGGAATATGATATGAACCAGATACTACATGACGCGCATGACAGGGCTGAAAAAATACTGAGCAGCCTGGAATGTGACTACGCGGAAATCCGATGTGCCGCCGGAAGCACCACCTCCATATCCTTCGCGGGTAACCAGGTGGAAGAGGTGATGACGGGAAACTCTGTAGGGGGCTCGGTACGGGTGTATCACCGGGGGGCCTGGGGTTTCGTTTCTTTCAACTCACTGGGCAGTATGAGTGAATACGCAAAACGTGCAGTGCACCTGGCCTCCCTTTTCCCGGGTGAGAAAAAAGACCCTTTTGTCAGCGGTTCCCCCGTACATCTCAGCAAAAAAACCACTGTGACAACGCCGCTTGACCAGGTTGACCTGGACACCAAGGTGTCCCTGATCTCCGAATACAATGATATTATTCGGGGAGCAGATGCCGTACAGACTACAAGGGCGGTATACCGGGATCAGAATGTTGATTCGATTTACATGAATACGGAAGGATCGGATGTGACCTACCAGCGGTCTTTTTGCGGTGTTGCCCTCAGTTCCATAGCTAAAGACGGGAACGTGATGCAGCCTTACGGTGACTCGGTTGCCGGGTACGGTGGATTTGAACTGGTGCAGAACAGGCAGGATATGGCGGAGGACGTGGTGAAAACCGCGGTTGACCTTTTGAAAGCCGAATCAATACAGGGGGGGACGTACAATATCGTTGTTGATCCCCGTCTTGCGGGTGTGTTCATACATGAAGCCTTCGGCCATCTTTCAGAGGCTGATTTCGTGTACGAAAATGAA
Organism: Spirochaetota bacterium; assembly: GCA_018399855.1. Classification (GTDB taxonomy): domain Bacteria; phylum Spirochaetota; class UBA4802; order UBA4802; family UB4802; genus M55B154. The sequence continues at coordinate 633 of JAGYNX010000211.1, read as the reverse complement.
CGCATGAAGGAACAGATGGTGCTGGGCAGGCAGTTTGGACCTGATTTTCTGAACATTATTGATGACGGGAGCATTGAAGGGCTTACAGGCTATATTCCCTGCGATGACGAGGGCATACTTCCCCGGAAAACATACCTTATCAGGGACGGTATACTGCGAAGCCGTCTGCACTCCCGTGAAACGGCGGCAGCCATGGGGGAGGAGCCTTCCGGTAATGCCAGGGCCATCTCGTCAATGGCACAGCCTATTGTGCGTATGACCAATACCTATATTGACAACGGCACCTCCACCCCGGAAGACCTGTTTGCATCCCTTTCCGACGGGCTGTACGTGGTCAATGCCCTGGGAGGACAGACAAACCTGGAGATGTTTACCTTCTCTCCCGTTTACGCGGTTGAAGTGAAGAATGGAAAGCTGGGAAAGATGTTCAAGGATGTAATGCTTTCGGGTAACGTGTTTACCACCATGAAGAATATTGACATGGTGGCCAATGACCGGAAAATGTTCGGGGGACTGGGAGGATGCGGCAAGAAGGGACAGTCACCCCTTCCGGTGTCCCTTGGGGGGCCCCACGTTCTTATCAAGAATGTACTTATAGGCGGGAAACAGGCATGATTGAAAAAATAGCAGAGA
>JAGYNX010000210.1 GCA_018399855.1 Spirochaetota bacterium | reverse complement strand
ATGTAAATAAAAAATTTACTTTTTTTATAAATAAGAATAGTTCATTATCATCTCTTGTGGCTGATATTTCTGCGAGTACTATCATTGATGAGTTTGACAGGATGAAATCAATTAAAGATGCCTTTGGAGAAAACAGAATCAAAAAGATGACACTTTTCTGGTTGTTCCCAATGAAAATTGGAGAGAATCTCGTTGGTTTCATGTTAGTATTCAAGTTGAATGATTATTCCGAAAAGGAACGGCTTTTCAATCGCATCAGTGCAACATCAAATCTTCTTATGCTGAACTTTCTAGGAATGGAATCTCAGGAGCATCGGTTTGATCAGTATATTGATGTTGTTCTTCCGGTATATAAACGTATTGAAAGCGAAGTAATTAACGCTTCAAGGTTGAATATACCTGTAACGGTAGTTCTTTTTTCGATAAAGAATTTTAAAAGGTACATGAATACGTTCGGAAATAAAAAAACTGATGAGCTTCTAAAGTATCTTGAATCAACAATCATGCAAAGGCTATCTGACACGGACTTTACAGTTCGTATAGATAGAAATAAATTTTTACTGGTTTTACCAGGAAAAAATAAAAAGTATGCTGTTCCACTTGCAAATACAATAAGAAACGAGATGGTGCAGAATTTCAGCACCAGAGAATTACAATTACTGATTACTTTTCTTATGGCTGAATTTCCAGAAGATGGTGATAATCTGTATTCACTTCTTGATGCGATTGACTAATTATGTGTTGATTACCTGTTAAGTAATAATCCTGGATCAATTGGCTTTTCGTATTTTCTAACCTCAAAATGAAGATGTGGCCCGGTAGTTCTTCCAGTGTTTCCTGAAATAGCGATTTTTTGACCAGTTGAAACTGTGTCGCCCTTTTTCACCAAAATTTTATTCAGGTGGCCATAATAGGTACAATAATTACGGCTATGCTTGACAATAACCAGTTTCCCGTAACCACCACTGTAACCAGAAAAAATGATTCTCCCATTTCTTGCTGCGTTCACACGTGTTCCTATTGGGCAGGCAATATCTATTCCACTATGAAATCTTTTATCGTGTTGAATAGGATCTCTTCTCACACCAAATCCCGATGTTTTTCTTCCACTGTTAACAGGTGAAGCGAATGCCGTACCAAGAAACAATGAGCGCTCAAGACTGGAAAGTTTTCCACATGGGATAAAGATAACCGGCTTGGCTTTGTTGTCCATTTTGTTGACAATCTTAAGTATTTCAGGGGAACCTTTAAATTTACGGGAGATGTCATTCAAAGATTCATTGCCTTTCTTTTTATAAATTATACCACGCATATTGGGTATATATATGGTCATTCCATTGGCGATATCCCGTGGAGTTGCAAGATTGTTGGCAGTTATAAGTGTATCCATATCCAAAGAGGTTTTTGCAAGGATAGTCCAAAAGGTATCTTCCTGTTTTATCCTGTATTTAAAGAACCTTAATTGTGGTACCTTTTCAGCACTGCGTCCACTCTTTATTACAAAAAGTGCAGTACGAACATCCTGCCGAATGCTTTTCAACTGTGGATTGTTACGTTCAAGTGAAGACATTGCGGGAATTACATTTTCAGACCAGCCGGATGACCATGCTCCCATGAACAAGGCAACAGCAATCGCGAATATTTGTAATGTATAAAATTGTTTTACCATTGTATTTTGTATAATATGAGAAAGTATTAGATATATATTTAATATCGGAAAAACTTGAATATTAATGAATGATTATGATTATTTTGTGACATAATACACTCAAGTTTTTATAACTATGTATCTTATTTTTGGCTTGCATTATTTTTAAATTATCATAGCCTTATGCGAAAGCGGAATAATTCAGTAATAATGCTGGAGTTACATAATTAATAATGGATGAGAAAAAGAAGAAGGCCAGGCAGATCGTAAAATCAATAAAGGCCCTTGAAGGTGTTATGAAAACATCAGGGGACCCCTCCCAACGTGCACGGGTAAAAAAAGACATGGAATCATTGCGTAACATGTTAAAAGATATGTATCCGGATGTATCGGTGAAAGATCTTGAAGAAGCAATTGCTACAGATGACCTGTTGGCAGAGCCCTCAAGGGAAGAGATGCTGAGTGGATATAAGTATATTAAGGTTGTACCGGTAGAAAAAATATCACCTTACAAGGATGATGAAGAAATAAATATTGCTGCAAGTTTAATGAAATATTTTGAAGACAGGATATGGGGAGTGATTTCAGATCAGCATTCCAAACTTGATTTTTCAAATTCTGCCGAAAGGGACGTTTTGTATCGAAAACTTGATGAATGTAACAGGGCCTTTAAGATATTTTACCAGACTCTTGATGACCTGGAAAGGACAAAATCAGGTGAATACGTTAGCCAGTTGAATCTTATGCGGATAAAGCAGGGAAGAATATTTCTTATCGAGATCCATGCTTTTTTCAGTGCGGTAAAAGATTTTATTACCGATGTTATTGCTGATAGTGAATTTGGCGGCACAATGGTTCTTAATTCTGATGAAATTATTGTGTATTCTGATTATGAGAAGTACAGAACCTTTGATGGATGGAACGTGCTTGACGCGTTGAAATACATGAAAGGTTTTGTTGATGAAGCAAAACAGGTTATAGTGGTCCCTGATATAAAAAATTATAAGTAATATCCTGGAAGAATCATAGAATTGATTTGACAAGCTTCAGATTCAATACTATATAGTGTTGTTAGAATGATGAATTTTATAAGCGGTAAGGTGTAAAAATGGCATTAGCGAAAACCGGTGGAGATGTAGCAAACAATGTAATTGGAGAAAGTTCATATTTTACCGGAAGGTTCCTTATAAACGGTTCTTTGAGAATTGATGGTAGATTTGAGGGAAAGTACCTGCAGGCAGATCAACTATATATCGGCCCGAATGGGAAAATAAGAACAAATATTAATGCTGTTTCAGTCATCATTGAGGGCATGGTGATAGGAAATATCAATGCGTCAAACAGGGTTCTGCTCATGCCCACCGCGAAAATACTGGGTGATATTAAAACTCCTGAACTCATAATCCAAAATGGTGTTATACTGGAAGGTCGCTGTACCATTGCCAATGATCTGAAATCTTCAGCAAAAGATCTTATAGATGCCGAATATGAGAAGAACAAGCTTGTGCCAGAGGAGTTCCTTGCGGAATAATAAACAAGTTGTTGCTATCACCATGGGGGATCCGGCTGGTGTGGGTCCTGAAATTGCATTAAAAACCCTTGCAAAACTTAAAGAATCAAGCCTGCCTTTTATTCCTGTATTGATTGGATCATTTGAAGTATTGAAGCTGTATAATGATGATAAATTTGGCACATATACCATAACAGACCCGGAAAACCTGCAAACACAACTTAATACTACAGATTCTCACATTATCTGCAATGTGCCTTACTCCGGAAAGTTGCCTGTTCCAGGCAGAGGAAATGTGGACACCGGTCGTGACTCACTGCGATATGTGAATACTGCCCTCGAATTATGGAAAAGTGGAATAATCGACTGCATGGTAACAGGGCCAGTAAACAAGTCGTTGATTGAAAGAAGTGGTGTCCCATTCACGGGGCATACGGAATATATAGCAGACTATATTGGTGAAGACAACCCCTCCATGCTCATGTTTTCGCCGAAGTACAGGGTACTGCTTGTGACCACACACATACCAGTTTCACGTGTGAAAGATGAGGTTACAAGTGAGAAAATTCAACGTGCAATCAAAACCGGTTACCATGCTATTTCAAAAATTGAAGGAAGACCTGCAAGTATGGCTATATGCGGTCTTGATCCGCATTGTGGTGACAGGGGTGCAATTGGTGAATTTGATACCAGGGTCACAACACCCCTGGTTGAAAAAATGAAACAAATGGATATGAATATATCAGGTCCTTACGCGGCAGATACACTGTTTATGCCGGGGAAATGGGAACAGTATGATTGTGTTGTGGCAATGTATCATGACCAGGGGTTGATCCCATTCAAGGTTCTGGCCTTTGAGAATGGGGTAAATGTAACACTGGGAC
>JAGYNX010000021.1 GCA_018399855.1 Spirochaetota bacterium | reverse complement strand
CAGGAAGTTTCGATGACCTGAATGCGGTGTCTGCCAGGGTGCATGCACCGGTGCTGTGCAAAGAATTCGTTTGTACACCGGAACAGGTGCAGGCTGCCTGGTTGACTGGTGCAGACCTGGTACTCTTAATCGTAAAAATGCTTGATGATGATGAACTGGCAGAATTATATTCACAGGTTGCATCACTGGGCATGACCCCCCTGGTTGAGATTCATCATGAGAGTGAGCTTGAACGGGTGCTGCCCCTTTCTCCCCGTACCCTTATGGTAAACATGAGAAATCTTGACACGCTGAATATTGACATGGACACGGGCATGCAGACACTGCGGGCAATACCCTCATCCATACACAGAATCAGCGCAAGCGGTATACATAGTAGAGCGGATATTCAACGGGTAATCGAGCACACCGGGGCAGGGACATTCCTGGTGGGTACCGCCCTCATGAAATCTGAGAATCCGCAGCAATTGTTACAGGAGCTTACCGATGTTCGTTAAATTCTGCGGGTTTACAAGACAGCACGACCTTGAATATGCCGCAAATCTCGGCATACAGGGGGCAGGTTTTATATTTTACCCGAAATCAAAACGCTGCGTCACCCCCGAAAAAGCGGCAGACCTGGCCCGGGTGGTGCAGGGTACGGATATCATGAAAACAGGGGTTTTCGTGGACACTACAGTCGATGACATACTGCGGGTAATGGAAAAAGCGCGACTGGATTGTGCCCAGGTGTACAGCGAAGAGACGGCATCACTGCTTTCACCACGCTGCACCGTTATACTGGCACACAGGATCAGGCTGGAATCTGACATTCCCCGCCATATACCCGAAGGCATACATTACCACTTGCTTGACACCTGGAGCAACACCAGCATGGGAGGTACAGGCACCGCTTTTGACTGGACCATGCTGAAAGGGCACACCATTCCCCCCCGCACCATTATGGCGGGGGGCATACACGCGGAATCCATAGGTCTGTTACTGGAAAAATATGTACCATATGGAATTGACGTGTCATCCGGTATAGAAGAGCAGCCGGGTATAAAAAGCAAAGAGAAAATGAAACAACTAATGACCATCGTGAAGGAGGCAGCGAATGTATACCATGCCGGATGAAATTGGATATTTTGGTGAATACGGGGGTGTATTTATTCCTGAGACACTGGTGAATACACTGAACGAACTTGAATCAGCCTATAACTTTTTCTGCCAGGACAACAACATGCAGGACGAGCTGCGTCAACTGCTGCAACACTACGCGGGACGCCCCACCCCGTTGTACCTGGCCCGCAGGCTTTCAGAAAAATACGGGGCCACCATTTACCTCAAGCGGGAAGACCTGCTGCACACCGGCGCCCACAAGCTCAACAACACCCTTGGGCAGATACTGTTGGCCGGGTACATGGGCAAGAAACGGATCATCGCCGAAACCGGTGCCGGGCAGCACGGGGTAGCAACCGCCACGGTGGCAGCCCTCATGGGAATGGAATGCACCGTCTACATGGGAAGCGTTGACATGGAGCGGCAGCGCCCCAATGTCTCCCGTATGAAACTGCTTGGCGCCGAAGTAGTACCCGTCAATCACGGTTCCCGCACATTGAAGGATGCCATCAACCAGGCATTGCGCGACTGGGTGACAAACTGCAACAGCACCCATTACATACTTGGTTCAGTGGTGGGCCCCCACCCTTTTCCACGAATCGTTCGGGATTTTCAGTCTATAATCGGAGAAGAGTCACTCACCCAGGTAATTGAACAGACAGGCGGTATGCCGGACGACGCTATTGCCTGTGTGGGCGGCGGCAGCAATGCCGCGGGTTTTTTCCATCCATTCATACACAGCAAAGTAAAGCTTACAGGAGTAGAAGCCGGGGGACGTGGAATGAGTGACGGGGATCACTGTGCCACATTAACCACCGGGAAGCCAGGTATTCTTCACGGCTGCATCACCTACATAATTCAGGACAACAACGGCCAGGTGCTTCCGGTTCACTCCGTATCGGCAGGACTTGACTACCCCGCGGTTGGCCCAGAACACAGTTTCTGGAAGGACAGCGGCCAGGTGTCCTACGCCCATTGCAGTGACACACAGGCAATGCGGGCATGCGTGGAACTGTCAAGACTTGAAGGAATAATACCAGCCCTTGAAAGTAGTCATGCCCTGGGGTACCTGATGGAACATAGTGAAAAATTCAGGAACAGGACAGTACTGATAAACCTTTCAGGCAGGGGGGACAAGGACATGGATACCATATTAAAGGAAACCGGCTTATGAAAACATACAACGGCATGTACCTGATGGGAAATCATCCCGATGAAGATACTTTCGTACAGGCGGCTGTCAGGGGTCTTGAATTCTTTGATTTTCTGGAAATCGGGCTTCCCTTTTCAGACCCTGTTGCTGACGGTGACGTGATAAGCAACGCCTCGAACACGGCACTTGAAAAAGGTGTAACACCTGACAAAGTATTTCGCAATATTGAAAAAATACGCACACTTGTTCCCGGCCACAAACACCTGTATGTGATGACATACGCCAATCACGTCTACTTCAGGGGAATTGACACATTTATGGAAGCGTGCGTCTCTTCAGGTGTTAATGGTATCATAATACCTGATGTTCCATGCAGGGAATCAGTCCGCTTCAGCAGCGTGGCATCTGCAAACGGAATATGGTATGTACAGTTCATAACCCCTGAAAGTTCCAGGGAACAGGTGATTGAAGCATCGGCAACGGCAACAGGTTTTCTCTACAGCATATCCGTCCGTGGTATTACCGGGGGGAAGGCTGGATTTTCTGATGATATCCTTGATAATATACGAATCGCCAGGGAGTTTTCCCGGGTTCCCGTTGTACTGGGCTTCGGCATAAAAACTATTGACGACGGGATTAAATCATTACATTCCGCGGATGGATTCATCATGGGCACAAGGCTTGTGGACATGTTATATTCGAAGGGTCTTGATTCATTTTCAATGTTTATCAGTGAACTTTCAAATAATTATTCTGTTTGACTTTTTGCCGGTCATTAGTATACTTTTTCAAAACTCGGCATGGCAGGATAATATGAACAATGATGATATCAAGGTTGGAGAGCGAATAAAAGAACTGAGGGAGAACTCTGGTCTTTCGCTCAATGATGTTTCACAGAAAACCGGTTTTTCACCGGCATTTCTTTCACAGATGGAAAACCATCTTGTTTCACCACCCCTTGGAGCGATTATCAAGATTGCCCGGGCACTTGATGTTGAAATTGGCAAGTTATTCAACCAGGAGGGCAAAGCCCCTTTTACCATCGTTCGCAGCGATGAAAGAACCGCCACATCCAGGGTTGCCTCAAAAGAAGGGGTACGGTACGGATATGAATATGAGTCACTGGCACCTGAAAAAATAAATCGTCACATGGAACCCTTCCTTGTCACCCTTGAACCGGTATCCCGCAAAAGCGTGCCATACAGTCACGATGGTGAGGAGTTTCTTTTTGTTATGGAAGGCAGGGTTGAGGTACAACTGGGTGATTATACAGATACACTTGAGAAAGGGGACTGCATTTATTACGATTCAAAAGTTCCCCACAGGGTAGCATCGGCAGATGATAAACCCGCAAAGATAATAGCGGTAATTTACGCGTCTTAAAAAATATTCTTCCTGAAATGTTCAGCATGATATACATATTATCATGTACTTCCTTATTGCAATAATGAAAGTCACGGGTTACAATGTTCCCGTAAACATATAAAACACTACGGGGTTACTTGATGGATATACACGATATAATTAAAACTGATAATGACAGGATATTTGTCATCTCACCGGAATGCTATATCATCTTTACTGGTGACACGCTGGATGATGTACAACCATTTATCCGCGTTGGCAATTCAAGAAGTCTTCCGGTTAGAATCGTCCCCCTTGTAGAAAACATTATCATTACCGATGTCATGCTGGGCAATCCTGTTAACGAACAGTTTAATATCGATGTGCAATACCTGCCCTCAAACAGGTACATCGGCAGCATGCTGGTGGTAAAGAAATTCCTTGATTTCCAGAAACTGTTCGACCTTAACCTGGAAAACATTTCAATCGTAGACGTTGAAAAGGACCTGCCGGAATATTCAACGCAAAAGAGTATTTCTGATAAAGACTCCTTTATCGGTGTATTTTACCGTGATGGAAATTTCCGTATCATGCATAGCGATGAGGTACTTTTTGACCTGAAAAATATGAACAACACCTATTTCTCTGACAACAGGATACACGAACTGCTTTCTGGAAACGCCACCCAACCGAAAGAATTCGACAACCCGGGATTTGCACCTGTGAAAGGTTCTTTACTGCTATTTCGGAACAGGCAGTTCAGCTGTATTGATTTCCCCGAAGAGTATTACAGCTCCCTGGCAAAGGCGGGAATTGATCCCGACCGCATACGTGATATCTGCATACCCGGTGCATCAATATTCAAAATGATACGCCTGGCAAAATGGAAAAACTCCCTCAAGGGAAAAATACGATTATTCACAGATGAGAAAGATAACGCCGCCCAGGTAGACAGGTTATTCAGCCAGTGTACCATTAACCATTCACCCTTTTCCGGTATGAAATACGAAACCGGTGACGCTATAAGCATATCTAATATACCCGGTTCTGCAAACATGATGATTACCTATAAAAACGTCCCTCCCAGCAGGCAGAAAATTACTATAGGCTATATCAACGATTATACCGGGGTGGAAGAAGTTTTAAAATCAGGTGCTGATATATTTATCGTAAAATACTCAGTCTTCGAATCTGCAACCCTGTTGTTCAAATCAGTGGCGCAGCCCCTGCTGATAATGGATGACGGGAATTCTAACATCAGAAAACTCGACTGGATAAAATATTCCAGGTTAAACCTCCAGGCACGTTACGAACTATCACGTTTTTCTACGATGGATGAAATTAAAAATTTCATTATGAGCAACATTCATAATGCCGAACTGAAAGCACAGATCGGTGACAGTGATTTCCCCGGAGCATCCAATACCTTCCAGGATATAGTCTCATCGCAGGAGATGGCGGATGAAACAATAATTGATGTACTGAACAGCCTTACCTTTCTTCGATTGTATATTTACACTACCACCGATCGAAAAGTATCCAATGCTGCCAGCAAGCTGGCATATTCCATGATCAGCTGGGTGCAGAAAAATGAATCATTATATAACCGGGACCGCCACTGGCACAGTGTTGCGGCATACTTTGGCACAGCTATATTCATGATCACGAAACATGCGAAACCAATTGAGAACATATTTCCATTCGGATTATTTGAGGCAATTGACTCCGTTGACGTCTCAAAAATCAGTATACCAGATGAAAAATCTGCGGCCGAATGTGTTTACAGAATTACTGAAGACAGAAAGAGGCTTGAGCAGTTGCTTGATCTATATTATGCCAGTGCTCCACAAAGGAAAAAAGACATAAAAAAATTAAAATCATCCATACAGGAACGTGAAAACGATATTTCACGCATTTTACACAATAAACCTGACAAAAAAATTCTGAGGGCAGCAATACGAAAAAAGCGTTTGAAGGCAATCACAAAGAAACTGAAACTTCCACTGATACTGCTGATAGCCGCAGGCCTGTTATTTCTTCTGTATACCACCTACAACGAATACAGAGAAGAAATGCGCCAGCAGAGAGAACAAAAACGCGTAGAGAAACTTGTCAAGCAGCATAACATCCGTGTATCCGATACAGAAATTTATCATTACGCCAACAGGGTTGCACTAAGAAATGGATATGCCCCTATGAACATGAGATCATTAAAGAATAAAAACCCCAACTGGATATTCCCTGGAAATGTATTTACCCTGCTTGATGGGCAGAAAGTACATGTGCAACCAGGCGATACCCTCTGGGGGATTGCTGAAGAAAAGTTAATGGAAAAACATATCCAGTTTTATACAACAATGGAAAAGCTCAAAGACTCAATTGATGACAACGGAAATCCCGAAGAATACCTGCAAAAGGCAAAATCACTTGCTTTTTCTGAAAAACACACTATCCTGATTAAGAAGGTGGAGGACGAACTGGATACGAAAGCACAGCATAAATGATACACAAAAGAAATAATCAATGGCAGACACGTAGTTAATGGATACACAATTTGATGTAGCTATAATTGGTTCTGGTCCGGCAGGGATATTCGCTGCCAGGGAACTGGAGACACATTCAGATGCATCTATTGCAATAATTGACCAGTACACATATCCCAGCGGCGGCCTTTTGAACGACGGCAAGCTTAATTTTAACATTAATATCGGTATCGAGTTTGACCAGCTTGGTGAAAGCCAGCAGGTTATTGAAACATTAATGCAGAGAGTTAAAGAAGTTTTTACCTCTTTCCCGCAAAGTAAAATGGTAACAGATTTCAGCGATAAGGAATTTCTTAATACCTTCGTGGAAAGTTGTCATAATCACGACGTAGAAGTGATACTGGCAGAACAATGGCATTATGGCACCGATAACAGTAAAAAGGTTGTTCAGGGATTGCGATCTGCCCTCAAAAAAACAAGTTTCAAACTGGGGCATAGGGTAGATAGTATTGAAGTTCAACCAGACAGCTTTGTACTTCATTGTGTAGAGGGAAAATCCGCGACCTCTGTATCATCACGGATTCTACTAATCGCTCCAGGAAGGGCTGGATCCATGTGGCTGAGAAACACCGCAGCTGATATGGGTATAAAGCATCATTTCGGTCCAATCGATATAGGTATCCGGGTTGAACTCAGTAATGATATACTGGAGCCGGTAACACGTTATATTTATGATCCCAAGCTTCGATTTATTACTTCACGTCACGGCGATCGTGTACGAACATTCTGCACAAATCCAGGCGGGCGGGTGCGCAGTGAAAAATATGACAACTTTTACCTGGTAAATGGCGACTCCCTTAACAGGCGTAAGACCAGCAATACTAATTTCGCATTGCTGAACACACTTGAACTCACAGAGCCTCTCTCGGATACCACGCTTTTCGGCACAAAACTTGCAGAGCAGTTCAATCTTCTTGGCGGCGGGCACCCAACAATGCAGCGTGTTGGGGATTTCCGTGAAGGCAGGCGCTCAAGGCATGAAACATTTTTCAGTTCATCACTTCATTATTCCAGGTGCTCACCCAGTTACAACGCTACCCCCGGAGACCTGGCGCTGGGTTTTCCTGGAAGGATAATTGATAATTTATGGGAAACCATGAAAACACTTGATAAAATCATACCGGGGATTCTGCATCCATCTACTATATTGTATTCACCCGAAATAAAGTTCTTTGATAACAGGTATCCCACAAGAAGATACCTGGAAACAGGTATTGACAGGTGTTTTATAGCAGGTGATGGAGCAGGAAAAAGCAGGGGAATTGTAGGCGCGGCAATTTCAGGAATTATCGCAGCACGTGGAATTGTAAAAAAATATATTTAAGTGAGTATCACAAATATACCATGGATCAACCAGACAAGAAAACAAATTATTATGTCGAACCTGTCGAGATTGAAATTTACCTCAAGAAGGCTGGTAAGGTAAGAACAATCATAAAAGATCTGTATATTGAGTTAATCGACGTACAACCTGCTGACAATGAAACCAGTAAAAAAGTATTCCAATATTTTAATGATAATGATGAACCCATTGACCTGATGGAAGTCATGAATTTCTTCCCTGAACTGATGAACCCGATTTTCGAATCTTATTATCAGAACATTAACCTGTACGAAAAGCTCAGCATGCATTTTAAAGAAGGCCTGAATGGAAGTGCCAATTCATGGAGAATGGCATTGTATTTTACAGAACTTCTGCTTAAATATGAACCAACAGTAGCCTCGGCACAATACATTGGTGATTTTCAAACCAGGAACCTGAACTACCTTATCAGAAAATTGAATGAACTTGACCAGTTGTTTTTACTGGAAGATGCTACTGTTGCATATCTAATCAAGCGCAGAAACAAGGCATACCAGGGGAAAAAGCAGGACAGGGAATTTGAAAAACTGGTGGAATTGTGGCGGTATAACGTCAAGGAAAGACCCGTGTAATCCCGCCATCAAATCCCTGCCTGGATCAATTATTATTCACTGCTCATTGCATAACATCCTGAATGCTTGAGCGCAATGATATCAATTCACCATTCGCGCATCCAACAAATACATCATTTCCAGATACTGTTGGTCCCGTTTTCACCTTACCGGGCAGCACATGTGACCACTGCAAAGAACCAGAAACAGCATTTATTGCTGAAACCTTATTTCCGCTTGCCATGTACACCAGGTTATTTGCCACAACAGGCGAATATGATATTGCCTTTCCTGAATTATATTTCCATTTAACCTCACCAGTATTTTCATCCAGCGCGAATAAAACACCAGCCATACTGGTAACATATACCTTTTCGTTATAGATAGCAGGCGAAGCCATTATTGATGTATCTGCTTTGAAAATCCATTTCTGTTCACCTTCGTTTGCGTCTATGGCATACAATGTACCACTGTATGCACCCACATATACGGTATCCTTTTTTACTTCAGGTGAAGATGTTACGATTCTGCTGTCCGTGCTGAATTTCCATTGGATCTCACCATTCTTCATATCCAGGCAGTATACAGAATGGTCGTCTGTACCTATATATAATTTTTTCTCGTAAACTGTGGGAGAACTATACACACCGGCATCAAGATCTTTTTGCCATAATTCTTCACCCTTTTTATTGAAGGCATATACCCTTCCGTAAGCGGTAACCAGAAGTATTGTATTATTTACAACAACCGGTTTTGCGCCGAAAAGCAGTGATCCGAATAAGGGCTTTTGCCATTGAATATTTCCACTCCTGATATCAATTGAATACAGTTTTTCATCATGAGCAACTATATACAGGGAATTTCCCGAAAAAGAAGGGGTAGATTCAATTTTTCTACTAAGACTTCGCTGCCACAACATTTTTCCGTCCCTGTTGAAGGCATATAAGATACCTTTCTCAGTACCGGTAAAAACCATATTCCGGTAATAGCCGATATGCCCACTGACCATTGATCCAACATTATGCTTCCAGCGTTCCCTGTGTAGAAGTTTCTTCCTGGTCATGGGGATAGAAATTTCTTTTTTCTCTCCATCATCAAGTGTTATCTCAGTGGTATAGTCGTCAAATCCCCTGGCCACCACTTTTATGGTGAGGGGAACATCCGGTCTTGGATTAATCTTCACACTACCGTAACCAAGCAGTTTTGAATTAAGAATTATCGCGCTTCTTTTTACCGGTGTAAAAATGGTAAGGCTGGTTGCATTGTCCTGTTTTTCCTCAACAATCTCACCGCCTTTATCTATCACCTCTTCTAATTCATTAACTTCAGTTTTCTCCGTATCCTTTACTTCATCGATAGTAATCTTCACATCTTCTGATTTACTGACAAGCCCCTGCATGGATACACGGATTTTTGCCTTCTTGATATCCGCGGCAATTTTATCTTTTGCTGTTTCGGCTTCTGTTTTTTCCATTTCAGATGAAGCCTTCTCTTCTTCAATCGACAGCTTTCTAAATTCCTCAAGGGCGGCTGCAACTGCCTCGTTCACCTCAACAGCCTTCCTGTTATCAATTTCAGCTGATTCATTTGCCGTGAGTATAACTTTTTCAGATTCTACCTGTTTTTTTAGACTTGAAAGTTCCTCTGATTTTTCCAGGGTTTCATCATCGGCTTCTTCAAGTGCGGGAACTCGTTTCTGTAATTCAACTTTTCCGTCAATAACCGCCACACGCATCTTCTTTTCCGGATTAGATTCAACAATGAACCTGGTTCCCCTGACAGCAGCGATTGCGGTTGGTGTCTTGACCCTGAACTCTTCCCCCTTGAGCAATTTCTTTGGATGGATTATTGATTTCCCAATTCTCAACTCAACAGTGCTTTGCTCTATACCTATTGCACTTTTAAAAAGAGAGTCGAGTACAAGATGAGAGTTTTCTTTTATTAGAATATATGAACTATCCCCCACGAGGAGATTGCACTGTGACATCTCACCGGTTCTCAGTTCCTGTCCCTGTTTCAGAACGGCATCCTGCCCCAGTGGTTTCCATTCATCGGTCTCTTTTAATTGTACATCACCAATTACCATTGTTACGGTAGCAGTATTTTCGGTTGATACTTTACTGGTAGAACTGCATTGTATAAACAAACCTGTAAAAAGAATGCTAATTATTATTAAACATACATAGTATGTCCTTTTCATGTATTCCCCCTGTTGGCACTACCTGTTAAACCAAGTTCTTGATTTTCAGAACCGCATGCTACATGATATATATACCTCATCAGTTAAACAAAGATGTAAAAAAACATAATATATTATAACAATAATCACGGATATTCCACAAATGCAAGATATTTTTTAGTCTGACCATCCTGATTTATCCTATTAGTGTATATATAATTTTTTATCATCCAGAATGCGCCACATTTTAATTCTATTATTGACATTCCATCTTTATCTGATTATGATTTATCTGTTTTCAATCAAAAAAATAAACGGGTATACGATGTCTTCTGAACTATATTCTGACAAAATCAGGATAGTCTATCATCCGGATTATCAAAACCATTACACCACCGCATCGTGTGAAACCCCCACCCGTGTTACGTCAATAATGAAATACCTTGATAACAGGTTTCCTGTCATTCAACCCGATGAATGTGCAGATGAAGATATACTTTTATGCCACTCTGATGGCCTTCTTACCATTGAGAAACAGTTGCCTGATCGTTATCACGTTGCCCGACTGGCAGTGGGAGGAGCTATAACCGCCGCACAACTGGCCCTTGATGGTTTTACATCATTTGCAGTGATAAGACCTCCCGGACATCATGCCAATCCTGATCATAACTGGGGTTTTTGTTTTTTCAATAACATGGCAATCGCGATAATGAAGTTACTTACTGCAGGGGCCATTCATTCAGCAACTATTCTTGATATTGATCTGCATTTCGGCGATGGCACCGATACAATATTTAAATCTCATGACAATATTCATGTGCTGAACATACAATCATCTAACCCCGATGACTTTCTTAAATCTACAGAGTCATCTCTCAATTCAATAGGACATTCGGATATCATTGCTATATCTGCAGGATTCGACCAATACGAGAAAGACTGGGGTGCCAACCTTACCATTGATGACTATCGAAAGATTGGAGTTTTTGCCGGTGAGTTTGCGCAAAACAGGTGCAATGGCAAAATTTTTACAATACTGGAAGGGGGCTATTACATACCGGACCTTGGAAATAATGTTGAATCCCTGCTTATGGGCATAATGCAGGGACTATCTTGATATATATAAGAGTAACACGATGCTATTCTTCAAAAAATATGGTACAATTTTAATTAAACTTCTATTGTATAATATTGTACTGTCTACCGGAATTGTTGCAATTCTGCTTTTCAGTAACAATTCTACCGGATTCTCCATGTTGACCATCTTAGTTCTGCTTGTGTGCATCATACTTTCAAATTTACTTTTTACATTCTTTCTTCTTAAAAGCCAGACACGATCAATGAACCAGATACTACAGTCCTTTAATGATATCACATCAGAAAAGAATCTGCTAAACGGAGAAGAATTAGAATCCTCTGATATTCCTGAAATCAAGCACTGGGCAAAAGGTTTCCTTACCAATATAAATACTATTGTAAAAGAAAAAAACGAACTTGTTGTTGAACTGCTTGAATCAAAAAAATTGCTCGAACACTACTCTAACAACCTGGAAGAAATAGTTGAACAGCGAACAGAGATACTTAAATGGCTTGCAATTACAGACCCACTTACCGGCCTGTATAACAGGCGCTATTTCATGGAACAGCTCGAGCAGGAATTTAAACGTTCCCGGCGATACGAGAGGGATCTTTCACTTCTCATGATTGATATTGATTTCTTCAAACGAATCAATGATACCTTCGGACACCAAACGGGAGATCTTGTCTTGAGAAAAATTTCATCAATCGTAGAAAGCCAGCTCAGGGATGCCGACCTGGCATTCAGGTTCGGTGGTGAAGAATTTATGGTAATATTACCGGAAACATCGCTGCAGGATGTCAGTAATGTGGCAGAACGCATGCGGACAGAAATTATGCATTCATACTATCACCATGATGAGTCGGAATTCAATGTTACCGTCAGCATAGGTATCATCTCAGTAAAATGCAACCAGGTTGAATCAATTGATTCTCTGATAAGGAAAGTTGATGACAACCTGTACATGGCAAAGAAAAGCGGAAGAAACCAGATTGTTGCCAGCTGATCAAATATCAAAAGTCTTTTTCTCCATTGCCGCATGCAATTCCATTGAATGCCCCTTTGCCTGTAACCTGCCCCTGTAATGATCAATAACCCGGTCAAGCTCGTCATCTGAACGCAATGGTTCGTGGTGAAAGAAAAATAGTTTTTTAACTCCCGCCTTCAAGGCCATATTAACAACATGGTGAGAGCTGCTATGACCCCACCCGATCTTCTGTGGGTACTCGTATGGCAGGTATTGGGCATCCGCGACTACAGTATCCGCACTCCTGATAAAATCAACCAGCTTGTTGTTCATCTGCCGGGCGAATTCTATCACGTCAGGATCTTCATCCTTGTAGACATTATAATAAGGTTCGTTGTCTCCAAGATATACAAACACCTTGTTCTCGAATATAACCTTATATCCAAGGCAGGTCACCGGATGATTCAGACGAATTGAATCAATTTTATAATTACCAACTGTGATGCTTTCTTCATTTAGTTCGTGAAAGTGTAATGAAGCCCTTAACTCTTCGGTTCTGACTGGGAAATACGTGTACTTCATCTGGCCATTAAATATCTCCTGCAGGGTAAATTCGAATGTACCCGCTCCATACACATTAACAGTATTGCCAGGAATAAAATTCACCGGGAAGAAGGGAAAACCACTGATGTGATCCCAGTGAGGGTGTGAGATAAAAAGATTTATATTATGCTTTTTCGAAAGGTCAAGTGATTGCCCGAAAACCCGCAATCCTGTTCCCGCGTCAAAAACGATCCGCTCTCCATGAGCATTATTGATCTCGAGACACGATGTATTGCCACCATATCGTACCGTAGATGGTCCTGGTACCGGTATCGAACCACGAACGCCCCAGAAAGTAACATGAAAATCACTCATCATTATTCCAAAAACATCTTCGCCTTGTCGATTTCATTGTTCAACGTTGACAATGCATCGAAAACGTCTTCCTCGTTTATATTCAGTATACCCCATATCTCATCAGGTACAGGTTCTATTACCGAATTACCACTAAATCCAATCTTCATAACCTTGGCAAAGGTATCGGCAATACATACAATCATACAGAATATTGCTGATTCACCCTTAACCACCGGATCATGGTGTCGGCCTACCGCGTAAAGAAGGTTATTCTCAAAATTCCACTTTTTACCAATAGCCACACCAATATCTTCGTGAGATAGCCCCAGCTTCATCTTCTCAAGGTCGTTTATGGCACCCTTCTTTTCTGCTGAGAGTTTAACTATTTCATTCATTTCATCGGGGAAAAAATTATTAATCAACACCTTGCCAATATCATGTATGAGTCCCGCAATAAAATATTCTTCGGTAAATTTTTCGTCAACTCCAAGCTTCCTGGCAATAAGTTTGGATGCAACGCCTACTCCAAGTGAGTGTTTCCAGAAACTTTCACCGTCGAGTTCTCCCTGTTTTTTCAAAGCTATCTGTCCCATTAATGCCGAGGACAGGGCAACATTTTTTATTGTATTAATGCCAAGCATAACTACCGCATGCTTGAGAGACTTGATTTCCTGTGGAAGACCAAAATAAGCCGAGTTAACCATCCTGATAACCTTTGCCGTTAACACCGGGTCAAGCTGAATAACATCTGTTAAATTCTGCGCAGAGGACGTCACGTCATTTGCAACACGGATTATCTTGTGTACAACAGGAGACAGGGGAGGCATCTTCTCAATTGAGTCTTTAACTTTTAATACTACTTTTTCCATCAGCCTCTTCTTCCCACGAAATTAATAATAGGTCAGTATACAAAAAATCCAGCAGTAAATCAAGGATTATGCAAATAACCAGTACATTATATCAATAAAAATAACAAGCCAGAAAATAGCGGAAAAACCAATTATTACAATGTATACTGCACGTTTCATTAGTATCACCTTTACATACGAAACACCATACGCGATACAGCATGGTGTTTCGATTCTATGTACACGGAAGGATATTTACACCCTCCCCTTTAGTCCTTCAAAACAACTTTCCCTCTTGGAATCCGGAATAATAACTTCTCACCATTTCTTTCTATTTCAAGAGTCACCATTGAACCGACCTTCCCTCTTAAAAGGTTTTGTACAATATAATCATATTGAAGACCTTTCAATACTATCCCATCCACCGATATTATGATATCACCAGGTTTCAGTCCTGCCTCATATCCTGTACCACCTTCGAACACGGATACAACAACATACGGGCTCTGACTGGTTACCTTCCCCTGGCCTGATGGCACTTCAATTCCAAGCCCGCCAAATTCTTCACTGGCACATCCGGATAGTAACAACATTACCAGGCTGATATATATACATAATGAAGAGGTCAAAACAGCATACATTCTGTGCATTTCGCAACTCCGTTACGTGAAATGTTTTCGCAACCAATTTGATATACAATCACTATATAGTTGATACGTAAAGTTGAAATGT
>JAGYNX010000209.1 GCA_018399855.1 Spirochaetota bacterium | reverse complement strand
ATGGGCCCTTCGCCGGGTGATGATTTCTTCACCTCGGCTATACATACCGGCCGTGTCCCGTCATACATGGGAAGACTGTAGACATCCCTTTTGCGATTGGGCAGCGTCTGTGCCAGGCGGGCAACGCTGTTCCTGTTTTTTTTCTTCATCTGCTTTATGCCTGCCAGTGAGAACTTTTCCATTTTCTATATCTCCTGCCTCAGCATGGCAAGCCGGCTGTTAACTGTTCCCCCGTGGATGGCGTCGAGGGCATCATTAAAATTTGATTGTATGGAATCATTCAGCCCCAGGGTGTACAGCGCAAGTGCGGTATTGAGGGCAAGAACCTTACCAAGAGAAGTATGGGCGGGGGACGAAATGGTTTCCATGAAAAGCTCTGCGTTTTCCATGGCACTGCAGTTTACCGGAATCGAGTGGGCCTCCTGCTGGCTGATATAGCCGGAAGGATCGATGGAAAAGGTGCTGATGCTGGTGTCGTGTACCTCGTACACATGGGTGGGATACAGGGGTGAAACCTCGTCCATGCCGTTGGAGGATGAATACAGCACTATCTTTTCAAATGATAATTCGGCTGCAGCACGTGCATACAGCGGCAGAATGTCAGGATGAAATACCCCGGTCATTTGCCTGGCCGGTGAAGAAGGATTGGTAAGGGGACCGAGAAAATTAAAGATGGTTCGTACTCCCAGTTCTTTGCGCACGGGTACGGCGTTTTTCATTGCCGGGTGATACTCCGGGGCGAACATGAAAAGGAAACGGTTCTTGTCAAAATATTTCCTGCATTTATCGCCGCTGAGGTTAATGGGAATGTTTAACGCTTCCAGAAAATCGGCGGACCCGCTTTTACTGCTCACCGACCTGTTTCCATGCTTGGCTATGGAATATCCCATGGCGTTGAGAATGATGGCTACTGATGTTGATATGTTGAATGAAAATGAGTTATCACCCCCGGTACCGCAGGTGTCAAAAACGGTGTGATCGTCAAGTCCGGGGTTCACCGCGTATTTCCGCATCGATCGTACCGCGCCGATGATCTCTTCTGGTCGTTCTCTCCGTATCTTCATTGCCACAAGGATTGCAGCCAGGGTGATGTCAGAAACACCACCTTCGAAGATGCTGTCAAATAATGCCTCGGTATTAAAGGCGTCCAGGTATTGTCCCTCGTGAACCTGTTTAATTGAGTTTTTTATATTCATAAGATCCTCCAATGAAATTTTCGATTATCTTCAGGCCGTATTCTGTCAGGTATGATTCGGGGTGAAACTGTACCCCCCATAAAAACCGGTTCGCGTGTGACAATGCCATTATCTCGCCGTCAGAGGCTACGGCACGTACGTTCAGGTAACCGGGCAGGTTAGCCCGTGAAACGGCCAGGGAATGATACCTGACAACATTGAACCTCGGGGGAATGGTGCGAAACATGGATCCGCCGTAGTGCTCGATTTCATCCATTTTCCCATGCATTACCTGTGAAGCGTGAGCAACGGTGCCGCCGAAAACAGATGCTATTGCCTGCATGCCCAGGCAGACCCCGAAAACAGGTATATTCTCTGTCATGCGGATTATCTGCGGGGTTATGCCCGAGTTTTCAGGGGTGGATGGCCCGGGAGATAGTATGACCCCGGTATATTTTTCTAAGGGAATATCCTGCGGGTCGTGATCGTTTTTAAATACCTCTACCTTTTCACCCAGGCGTGAAATATAATCAACCAGGTTGTAGGTAAATGAATCATAATTATCTATTACACAAAACATTAGTGTCCTCCTCTTCTCTTACGGAGTTTTTCGCGTATGGCAGGCTTTCTGAAAGGGCACGAAGCTTGTTGCGTATTTCGTGGTATTCGCTTATGGGCTGGCTGTCATACACGATGCCGGCACCCGCCTGTATGTAGCTTTCTTTCTTTGAAAAGACACCGGTACGTATGGTGATACAGGTGTCTGTTTCACCGTTAAACCCGAGATACCCAACCGCCCCGGCGTAAATACCGCGGGGATGGGATTCCATCTCATTGATTATCTCGATAGCCCGAACCTTGGGTGCCCCGCTTACCGTTCCCGCGGGAAATGTAGATTTAATTACGTCCATTGTTGACACATCATCCCTGAGGGTTGCCTGAACCTGGGAAACAAGATGGATAACATGGGAATAGTCTTCGGGCTCCATGAATTGTGTGACCTGTACCGAACCCGGCAGGGCTTCTCTTGAAAGGTCGTTCCTGGCCAGGTCTACCAGCATCAGGTGTTCTGCCCGTTCCTTCTTGTCGTTTAGAAGTGAGGCCTTGTTTCGTATGTTTTCCTGGTGGTTCGATCCCTGGGCGATGGTTCCGGCAATGGGCCTGAGCTTCGCCTTGCCTTTTGATATCTTCACATGAATTTCAGGAGAGCTCCCGGTAATTACCAGGTCGTTGTGTTGAATGTAAAACATGTAGGGCGATGGATTTACCTGGCGAAGTTTCAGGTAAAACCTGTAGGGATCGATGCTGTCAATAATATCAGCCCGCATGCTTAACACCACCTGCAGTGCTTCTCCGTCCCGTATCAGTTCTTTCGTTTTTTCCACTTTCTTTGTAAACTCGGCTGAAGATTCCCTGTATTGAATCTCGAATGATTCTTTTTGTGCGGGAATATAGGGTATGGTAGTCTTTTCGATTTCACGTATTATCTGGTTTTCAAGCACTTCAAGTTTTCGGGTTGCCCTGATGTATTCGTCTTCAATTTTTTCCACACTTTCCGGATATATGGCAGTAGCAATGCTGTAGGTATTTTTCTTGTTATCGTAACAGATGAAATCATCAATAAAAAAGAACAGGGCAGATGGATGAGTTGTATCTTCTGATTTTGATCTGCGAAGGATACCGGTGTAATTAACCATTTCAAATCCCAGGTAACCCGCATATCCGCCGTTGAATGTTCCATACCCGGGAAAGTTTGGTGAGTTGTATTCGTTCAGTGCTTCCTCAATCAGGTCAAAATAATTTCCCTTCACAGTGCGGGTGCCTTCTTCATCTTCGATAATGATTAAAGGAGGCATGAACTTGACAGTTCGTACCGGGTTAAATCCCAGGTATGAAAACCTTCCCTGTTTTTTCCTGCTGTCAGCGCTTTCCAAAAACACAACGTCTGACCGGGTTGACATAGTTTTTAAAACCATGAGAAGACCAGGTTCAGCGATGTTCAATTGCCTGTATACAGGTATCCTGTTGTACTTCTTCGCCAGTATCTTTGTTCTTTGTAATGATGGATACAGCATTTTATTTCACTCCTTCTATAATAAAAAAACCGTGGTTTCCATAAATACCACGGCTAAAACTAAAAAAACCGTGGGTAATGTCTACCCACGGCCGTTGATTTAACGTATTACACACCGCTCAGGCAGACATCTTTGTTGAGTGCCACCACCAGTGCCATGTTGTTGTGCGTGTGTATATGTACGTGTTCAGGGTCATATTCATAATTCCTTTTATTCAATGATTTGTATATAGAACAATACCCCCGAACCTGTCAAGTGATTTCAGACTTTTTCATAAAAAAAGTTTCTACTTGTAGAAACATGCTATTTTTCGAAAATTTACCCATCTGCTGAATTGCTTGACATTGACGGGTGAAGAATGAAAAGTAAGCAGGGTAGTGTGAGAGTTATAATTATTTTCTGGCAGGATAAGCCATGGTTCCGGTAATATCCATAACAGGGCGATCAGGTGCTGGCAAGACAACCCTTATAGAAAAACTGGTCACTTCTCTTTCAGTGGAAGGGATCAAAATCGGGGTGATCAAGCACACCAGGCATCATATCGATGATGGAGATGAGGGTAAAGATTCGTGGCGGTACCGTCAAGCCGGTGCCCTTGGATCGGTGATAACTACTGACAAACAGGCGGTTGCCCACCTTGCCTTTAATGAGACTGTTTTACCCGAAAACCTGGTGATGATGATGTCACCCCTGGTTGACCTTGTCATTATAGAAGGGTACAGGGAGGGAACCCAAAAAAAGATAGAGGTGATCGATGAGTCACTTGATGAAGCGCCCCTTTTTAAGAGTGGTGTAAAAAACATTATCGCCCTGGCAACTGACGG
>JAGYNX010000208.1 GCA_018399855.1 Spirochaetota bacterium | reverse complement strand
TATTAAAAAGCCGGCCCTGCGAAAGAAGGTGAAACATACCCTTGTGGATCTGGCATTGAAAAACCGGTCCGAGGTGATACAGGTATCCCTGCTGCGTGACAGCATTGCCCACGGCAAGAAGGCAGGGGAGGCAGCCTATCTCTGGCCTACTTTTTCGGTGGGGGGATACTATGGGAAGACCTACCTTCTTGCCAACCAGGTTGACATGGGGCTGGGAGGCATGGGCCCGTCACCTGACCTGTCGCAGATAACGGGTGAACGGGAATGGCAGAACACCTGGCAGGTACGGGTGGCGGCCACCTATCGCTGGGGATCGCTGCTGCCGGTTGATAAAGTACAGGCAAAAAAACGTGAAGAGGGTTATCGGCTTGAAGAGGCCAGTGAAAAGCTGCTGCAGTTGAAACGCCGCATCGCCATTAATATCCGCTATAATCATACCGGGCTTTTATCGGCCTACCAGAGCATACAGTCGCAGGATGAAAATGTTAATACTGCCGAAGAAGGGCTTCGCATCGCCAGGGAAAGTTACCGGGCGGGGGTTATCACCAACGCCGAACTGCTGGGGTCAGAGCTGGCCCTTACCGAGGCACGGACAGGGTATATCAAGGCAGTGTATGAGTATCATCTATCTCTTGCCAGGCTGAACAGGGAAACCGGCACGGAGATCGAACATCTAATTTTCGGGGAGGAACAGAAATGAAAGACAGGAAAAAACTTATACCCCTGGTGATAGCACTTGTGGTGATTACCGGCACTACCCTTTATTTCGAGGTATTCAGGCACCTGGGAGAGAACGGTGACATGATTGAAGGGAGCGGAACCATTGAGGTTACCGAGATAGACATAAGCACAAAGCTGGCGGGAAGGGTGATGAAGCTGCCATTTGAAGAAGGAGAACAGGTAAAAAAAGGAGACCTGGTAGTAGAGCTTGACTATGACCAGTTGCAGGCACAACAGCTGCAGGCCGAGGCGAACCTGTCAAACGCGAGGAAAAACCTTAACCGCGCGCGGGACCTTTTCAAATCAGGGTCTGTTTCAAGAAGTAAAATGGATGACGCCCTGACCGCCTACAGGGTGGCCAAATCACAGTATGACTACATCAGGGCATCCATCAAGCAGGCTGTTCTTTACGCGCCGGTGGATGGTCTCATACTTGAAAAAAATCTTGAAGAGGGTGAAATGGCCTTCCCCGGAACCCCCGTGGTGACTATGGCCAACCTGGAAAACCCATGGATCAACATATACGTGCAGGAAACGAAACTGGGCCTGGTGAAACATGGCCAAAAGGCAGAGGTGTTTGTTGACAGTTTTCCTGGTACTCCCTTCAGCGCGCGGGTGGCGTCAATTTCAAACAAGGCGGAATTTACTCCCAAGACCATTCAAACGAAAGAAGAGCGGGTGAAACTTGTATACGCGGTTAAGCTTATCGTGGATAATCCCGGAATGAAACTGAAACCGGGCATGCCGGCTGATGCCGTTGTACACGTGGAGGAAGAAAAGTGATACGGGGAGAGTCGCTCAGCAAAAGCTTCAACGGGGTTCACGCCATTGATAACCTGGATTTCGAAGTGCGAGAGAAAGAGATATTCGGTATAGTGGGGCCCGATGGGGCGGGTAAAAGCACCCTTTTGCGAATGTTGTCCACCATCCTCGTACCTGACAGTGGGGACATTTTGCTGCATGGTGAATCAATATTTAAAAATCCTTTTTCCGTAAAAGAACGAATCGCCTACATGCCCCAGCGTTTCGGACTGTACGAAGACCTGACCGTTGAAGAAAATATAAGGTTTTTCGGAAAACTTTTCGGCCTGGGTGAAAAAGAGATTTGGGGGCAGCTTCCCGGGTTATACGAGTTCAGCAACCTGGGACAGTTCAGCGACCGGCTTGCCGGCAACCTCTCCGGCGGGATGAAACAGAAGCTGGGGCTTGCCTGCTGCCTGGTGCATCGTCCCGAGCTTATACTGCTTGATGAACCCACAAACGGAGTGGATCCCGTTTCTCGCCGGGAATTCTGGAAAATACTCTACACCCTGCTGGGAGAGGGGGTGACCATCATCGTGAGCACCGCCTACCTCGACGAGGCGGAACGATGCAGCAGGGTGGGGCTCATGTACCAGGGAGAATTTATCAACATTGATACCCCGGCAAAAGTAAAGACCATGACGGGGATGCCGTTGCTTGAGATTCAGACGGACAATCCTAACCTGGCCGAAGATATTTTGAAAAAGCGTAAAAAGTTTTCAAGGTTGGTGAGAACGGGGCAGTCGCTGCGAATATTTGCCGAAGACAGGAAGGCCTTCACCAGTGAGATTAAAAAGATACTTTCAGAGAAAAAGATCGGGGTGAGAAGTATCCGGGAGATAACACCCGGTCTTGAAGATACATTCGTCGAGGTGATCGCGAGGGGAGGTGTGGGGTGAACGCATTTTCAAGGTCATTGAAACGTATTGCTGCCATTGCCGACAAGGAGTGGATCCAGGTCAGGCGTGATTCGCGAAGCCTTATCCTGTCCCTGCTGGCGCCGGCACTGTTGATCTTGTTGTTCGGGTATGCACTCACTATGGACGTGAAGAATGTATCCATGGCGGTATACGACCAGGACAGAACATCCAGTTCGCGGCAATTCCTGGAGGGGTTTTCCCACACGGAGTACATTCATATTCATTCCTACGTGAATGGATACGATGAAATTGACAGGTTGATCGACACTGGAGATATCGCCATGGCCATGGTGATCCCGAAAGATTTTTCCGTGGGGCTTCGTGCCGGAAAAGGAACGAAGGTGCAGCTTCTAGTTGACGGTTCTGACTCAATGTCGGCAACGGTTTCCCTGGGGTATGTGCAGGCCATAGTGATGCAGTATAACAGGGATATACAGGTGGACATGCTGGAAAGTATCGGCATTACCAACATGAAAGAGCCCGTTGATATGCGAAACCGCACCTGGTATAACCCGGAGATGAAAAGCCGCAATCTTATCATTCCCGGTCTTATCGTGATAATTTTGGCCATCATATCCGCGCTGATAACCTCCCTTACCATATCCCGTGAGTGGGAACGGGGTACCATGGAGACACTCATCACCACCCCCGTCCGCCCACGGGAGGTGCTGCTGGGTAAGCTTATTCCCTACCTCTTCATCGGGGTGTTTGACGTGGTGCTGACATTCCTGGTGGGAAATCTCGTGTTCGGCGTGCCCATGCAGGGAAGTTTCTTTGAGCTTCTGCTGATCGCCTTTCTCTTCCTGGTTGGCACGTCCAGCCTGGGAATACTCATCTCAGCCGCCACCCGGATACAGGTGATGTCCATCCAGGTGGCCATCGTGGTTACCTACCTGCCATCGTTGATATTGTCAGGCTTTATTTTTCCGGTGAAGAATATGCCGGTGTTTGTGCAGGGGATTACTTATTTAATTCCCGCAACATACATGGTGACCGTTATCAAGGGTATTGCCATAAAGGGAGTGGCGTGGTCACTCCTGGTGACACAGGTATTGTTCCTGGCGGTCTTTACGCTGCTGGTGATGACCGTGGCCATGAAGAAGATAAGGATGCAGCTGCCCGAGTGAGGATGAGGTATGAAAAACAATATAAAACTACGAAACATTAAAAGCATGCTGAAAAAGGAATTTGCCCAGCTTTTCAGGGACAAGAAGATGCGGGCGGTTATGATCGGCCCTCCCATTATCATGATGGTGGTATTCGGCTACGCGGTGAACACCGACGTGAACGATGTCCGAATAGCGGTGGTTGATCACGACCGGACAGCAGAAAGCAGGGCCTTCGTCGAGGAGTTTACCGGCTCTACCTATTTCAGTATGTATGCCTGCGGCTATTCGTCAAAGAAACTGGTGCCACTTCTTGACCGTGGTGAGGTCGACTGCCTGGTGCAGGTGGCACAGGGGTTTTCAGAGGATATTCGCTCCGGCAGAACGGCCATGGTGCAGATAGTGCTTGATGGTTCTGACTCAAACCGTGCCTCCGTTGTGCAGTCATATGTGAACAGTGTGACCGCGTCATACAGCATGAAACAGTTTCAGCAACGGGTACAGACACAGGTGAGGACACGGCAGAAATCAGGCATGCGCATGCCCGCGGGTGTAGACCTTGAACAC
>JAGYNX010000207.1 GCA_018399855.1 Spirochaetota bacterium | reverse complement strand
ATTTATCGAGATGTTCGTAGGTGTTGGCGCCTCCCGTGTACGGGACATGTTCAATACCGCCAAGAAAGAATCTCCTTCCATAATTTTCATCGATGAACTTGACTCCATCGGCAGGGCAAGGGGAACAGGCGTTGGGGGAGGACATGACGAACGTGAGCAGACTCTCAACCAGATCCTCTCGGAGATGGACGGGTTCTCCTCGAAGGAGGCAGTAGTGGTAATGGCGGCAACCAACAGGCCCGACGTGCTCGACTCGGCCCTCACCAGGCCGGGAAGGTTTGACCGTCAGGTAACACTTGATTTGCCCCAAAAAAAGGCCCGGGAGAAGATACTGGCCATACACACTAGAAAGATCCCCCTCGACCGCAACGTCGACCTTGAACAAATCGCGGGGATGACTGTCGGGTTTGCCGGTGCCGACCTGAGAAACCTTGCCAACGAGGCGGCACTCCATGCCGGACGGGATGACAGGGAACGAGTTACACAGGACGATTTCTTCCAGGCCAGGGACAAGATAATGATGGGAACAAAACGTGAAGAGAAGATGACCGAAGAAGACCGAAAAATCATCGCCTATCACGAAGCCGGACATACACTGGTGGCAGCAAAAACCCCGAAGGCTGACCCCCTGCAAAAGGTAACCATTATTCCAAGGGGACGGGCCCTCGGCTCCACCGAGCAGATACCCGAACAGGACAGGTATAATCTCAGCAGGCAATACCTGCTTGGGCGTATAGCCGTCATGCTTGGGGGCAGATCGGCGGAGAAACTGGTATTCGACGATCTTACCACCGGGGCCGCCAACGACCTGAAACAGTCCACCCAAATCGCCCGTCGCATGATCACACAATGGGGTATGAGTGAAAAGCTGGGGGCTGCCACCTTCGCCATGGAAGAAGAACATGTATTTTTGGGAAAGGACATATCACAGCCCAAGCATTTCAGCGAGCACACCAACCAGATCATCGACGAGGAAATACAGTCCATCATCAATAAGATGGAAGAGAATGCCACCAGTATACTCACAGAAAACCGTGACATCCTTGACAGGCTGGCAGAAGCCCTTATCGAGAAAGAAACACTTGAGAAAGAAGACATTAGCAGGATCATTGAGAACAGGGAACCATCTAAAGAAACTACCGAAGAGGAAAAACACACCGATGAATCATAGAGGAAGCGGCATACTGCTGCATATAACATCACTGCCATCCCCATACGGCATTGGGGATTTCGGCCCCTCTGCCATACGGTTCGCGGATTTTCTCCGGGATGCCGGCCAGCGCTACTGGCAGATACTACCATTGAATCCCATTAACCCGTCACAGGGAAGTTCACCCTATACCAACATGTCCGCCATGGGCATCAACACCATGCTGATCAGTCCCGAAAAGCTGGTAGAAGACGGCCTCTTACCCCCTGACGCTATACACGAACCAAATTTTCCCGCTGATCATGTTGAGTATAGAGACGTCATAACATACAAGAGAAAACTCTACAGGGCCTCATGGGAACACTTTAAGCAGCTGCATGAAAAAGAGCACTGGGAGTACAACCGATTCTGCGACGAGAACAGCCACTGGCTGGACGATTACGCCCTCTTCGTAACCCTGAAAGAACACCATGAAGGCAGCAGCTGGGACCAGTGGCCCCGGGAACTCCGTGACCGGCAGCACGAAGCCATGGAAACGCATCGAGAGATGCTGGCCGACGATATCAACCACATCAAGTTCCTTCAGTATATTGCCGCCACACAATGGCAACAGGTAAAACAATACTGCAACCAGTTGGGAATACACGTATTCGGCGACCTGCCCATTTACGTTGATTATGACAGTGTTGACGTATGGGCCCATCCCGAAATATTCAAACTGAACGACGAGAAAAAGCCCCGCAAGGTGGCAGGGGTACCCCCCGATTATTTCAGCGAAACCGGTCAGCGATGGGGAAACCCCGTCTACAACTGGGACGAACTTCGCCATCAAAAGTACCGCTGGTGGCTCATGCGCATGAAATGGAACCTGCAGCTGTTCGACCTTGTGCGCATTGACCATTTTCGCGGCCTGGTGGCCTACTGGGAGATACCCGCCGAAGAAGAGACCGCCGTTCACGGCAAGTGGGTGCACGCTCCCGTTTACGATTTTCTTGATACCCTGGGGAAACGTTTCTTCAACCTGCCGGTAGTTGCCGAAGACCTGGGCACCATCACATCCGATGTGCGTGAGGTGATGAATCATTATCGTCTTCCCGCCATGAAGGTGCTGCATTTCGCCTTCGGTGATGACAACCCCGGCCATCCCTATCTTCCCCACAACTATGAAAACAACTGCGTGGTGTATACCGGCACACACGACAACAACACCACCCGCGGCTGGTTCGAACACGAGACATCCCATGAGATGCGAAACCGTCTTGAAAACTACACCGGCAGGGGGGTGGACGTGAAAGCTGTCCATTGGGACATGATTCGCCTTGCCATGGCCTCTGTTGCCGACATGGCCATCATTCCCATGCAGGATATACTCGGCCTCGGGCAGGAATGCCGCATGAACACCCCCTCAACAAGCGAGGGCAACTGGCGCTGGCGCATGCGATGGGAACAACTGAACGATGAAATTACCGGGCACCTGCGTCACCTCACCCGGGTATTTGGCAGGTAACCCCCGGTTGATACAACCACCCTGTTATCAAGATCAATAATAAATAAAACATTTGACTATCGGTGTAGATTGGATCATCACGTACCCCTGAAAGGGTACCAATATGAACATAATATTTTGCACTAATATTCACGGTTCTTTCGCTGAAGTGTACACTCTCATGCGGGAAACCGTGGCTGATATGTACATACTATCAGGCAGGCTCATCGATCGTTCCTTCTACTCCCGTGAGCTTGACCACCAGCTTGACTCCCTGCGCCAGGAAGTGATAGAAGCCGGCAGCATCAAGAACAGGGATGCTGTTTCACCCGTTACACTCGCAGATCAAATATCGACGGGAACCGGTTTTACAGACCAGCAGCGTGAAACTGCCCGAAAATTTCTGACACTTCACACCAGGGCCATGCACTCCATTACCAGGAAATACGAGATGTTCGACGGGGTACTATCCACAAAACCACATGTAACCGCCTTTATCCTTCCGGGAGAAAAGAATGAACTTGCCGGTACCTCCCTCGAAGAAAGAAACATCCATAACAGCATCCATGAATTTCAGAAGAATCACATTCTCGGTTATGCCATATCTCCTTCATATGATACACCGGGTCAGGCAAGCAAAGATTTTTCAGCACAAATGGAGAAAGCCAGCCCGGGTTCACAAACCAGCATGGCCGTCTTTTCCCTGCCACATGAATACACAGTGGATACCACTGATAATGAACACCCTGTTCCCGGCATAATAATGAATTTCTGCCATGAAACCGATGCCGATATATGCTTGTTCAATTATCCCGGGCATGGATTTACCGCACATATGAATGAAGGCACCCTGTACGTAGCTCCTCCCCATTTCGGCGGACATTCCCGCAGCAACGGCAGTTACGTTGAAGGCGGATATTTTTACGACCTTGAGTTTGACCGGGAAACACTTAACAGGATTATCCTGAGAAAACTTGTCCGTGACCGGGTATATGACCTTTCAGAATACCTGCCGTCCGGTAATTCCCTGCACGAAACGGTTATCGACCAGCACAGGTATGAATGCATGAAAAACAATGTCCAATGCGACACACTTACAGAGCGGCATACCCCCATCCCTGAAATACGCCGCTTCAAGGACATAAGAAATTTTTTCAGGATGTACCAGACAGAAGAAACCGACCGCAAAGTGGCAAAACTTGCCAGGTCACTTGAAAGCTTGAGCAATGAAATCCCTGATGCCGCCATTGATATAGTTGGTTCAGTTAACCTTGGGCTTGCCCAGGAAAGCTCAGATGTTGACCTCGTGCTGTATATTTGCAGTGATGAAGAAGCGTGTTATGATGAAGATCAGCTGTGTGACAGGTTCGAAGAAGTCGAAAAAGAGATACGGTCAAAACTCAAGGGAGATGTTGATATAGAGGTAATTGACAACATCAATCTCAACCTGGTAATGGACAGCATAAAGAGGGACGACGTTGAATGCCCCGCCCTGCAACGATTCGTTGTATAC
>JAGYNX010000206.1 GCA_018399855.1 Spirochaetota bacterium | reverse complement strand
AAGGCTGCCAAGCCTGCCCGGATCGTTGTTGCCGGGTCATCAGAAATAGCAGGGAGAAATACCATCGATCCAGAGGGGAAAAGGCCCAATTCAATATTCATGCATAACGTGGTGGATTATCTTAATGGAAACTACAATATTCCCGAGATGCGCAGTAAGGGGCTTTCATTCAATCCAATCGAAGAAACAGGGGATGTCACACGGCTTATTCTGAAATTGGTAAATATTGCGGGGCTTCCACTGCTGGTAATTCTTGCAGGTTTTATAAACTGGCGGGTTCGAACAATCAGGAAAAAACGAATTGCCGGGCAGTTTACAGAAGGGGGGAGAGTATAATGAATAAAAAAACACTTTTCAGCCTGCTCATAATTGCAGTTCTGGCTATATACCTGGTAATAGCAAACAACCAGGGAAGCCAGCCGGTGGTTGAACTTACTGAATATGAAGACGGCCTGGATGAGATAATCATCAGCAGGCAGGACTCTAACATTAAGATATATAAACATGATGGTGAATGGGTCATCAACGATCAAAAATTTCCGGCAGACGCGGGACAGGTTTCAACTATTGAAAAGAAGTTGAAGGAGTTGAACGTTACTGACCTTATATCACGCAAAAAGCATTACCAGAGATATGAACTGGAAGCTGATAAAGCATTGCACGTGATTGCAAGAAAGGATGGGGAAACCCTTCGTGACTTTTATGTTGGCAAGAAGAGCCCCACCTACCAGCAGACATATATTCGGTTTTCTGGTAAGGAGGGTATCTACCTGGCATCAGGGACTCTTGATACTGATTTTGATAAGAAACTTGATAGTCTGCGGGACAAAGAAATACTGAAAATCGAGAAGAATGCCATAGAGTCAATACGGCTTACCTACAGGGGAAAAACACTGAACTTCAACAAGGTGAAAGTTGAAAAAAAGGTGGATGATGCAGAAGATGGCAAAGAGACCGCACAGGACAACAATGAAAAGGACAACGGGAAGAAGGTGGTAAGCCAGGACAAGTGGATATGTAAAGAATACCCGAACGTAGAACTTGACGACAACCAGGTAACACAGCTGGTAACCGCCTTTGATCCCCTCAGGGCAAAATCTTTCCCTGACTTGAAGAAGAAAGAGGTGCGGGGGATGATGAGCCGGGTACAGCTGAAAGCATATGACAAAACTCTAACGGTTACCGTGCACCGGAAGTATGATGATGCAAGCTACCTTGCTACCTCATCAGAATCTGAATATCCCTTTGTCATAGATGAATTTCGGGCAAAGAAACTTTTTAAAACAATAGGGGACATGAAAAATAATCCATGAAAACCGGGATTCTCGCAACTATCGGCCCTGCGTCAATTGACAGGATACAGGATATGTACCAGGAGGGCCTGGGTGGTGTGCGGATCAATAGCTCACATGGCTCACCTGACCTGCATCTTCAGGTAATTGAAAGTACTCGACGGCATATGCCGGACGGGTACGTGGTGTATGACATTAAAGGTCCGAAGATCAGGCTTGGAGACCTGCCCGAACTTCTGCATATCAAGTCGGGCATGAGTCTTACCCTCAGAACAGATATATACCCTGCCGAGGGAGAACAATATCCCTCCACCGATGACCCTGATTCAGGAATACCTGTTACATATCATGACTTACACAGGTACGTAAAGCCGGGTCACCGGCTGTACGTGGATGACGGGTATATCGGGTTGGAGATAACCAGTGTGGATGGTCCCATGATACACTGCAGGGTACTCTATGGTGACGCCCTTCGATCACGAAAGGGGCTGAATCACCCTGATACGGTTGTGGGATATCCCTACACCATGGAAGAGGATCTGCCAAACCTGGAATTTGCCATCAGAAACAAAGTTGACTACATAGCGGATTCTTTCACACGGGACGCGGATGATGTGAATGAACTAAAGGAACGTCTTGAGGGAACCGGTATACGGATCATATCAAAGATTGAAAACCCCGAGGGGGTACAGCAATTCGATAAAATCCTGGCAGAGACAGACGCGGTTATGATTGCCCGGGGCGATCTCGGCGTGGAAATGGACCCATGGGATTTGCCCGAGCTGCAGAAAATCATGATAGAAAAATGCAACGCCGCTGCCAAACCGGTGATTACCGCAACGCAGATGCTGGAATCCATGATTGAGAACCCACGGCCAAGCAGGGCGGATATCAGTGATATCGCGAACGCGGTATATGACGGAACTGATGTGGTTATGCTGTCCGGGGAAACCTCCATCGGACGTTTCCCGGTGGAATGCGTGAAAGTAATGCGAAAAACGGCTGAGGCGATAGAGAAAACAGAACGCTACAGGAATAAAAAAAAGCGTATCAATACATTGTAATTCAACTAACTCCTGGCAGATCTTTTCTTTTTCCCTTTCTGCTTTTTCTCCATTGCCAGTTCGATTACCCTGTAGGCACCATCATAGGTGCCGATCGTTTTATGTTTCATGATACTTTCACAATACATGGTGAGCAGGTCGCCATCATTCAGCATCAGGTCAAGGGCCTGGATGGTGAGGGGTATGTTTTCACATTCAATTGTGCCGTCACCAAGTTCTGCTCCCCGTATGGCCCCCCATGCTTCGTGTCCCCCAACCCGTTGTATGAAAAGTCGTGGAACGGGGTAGTAGGCAAGCTCGCTGGGCTTTGTTATTAATATGTCACAGGTCCTAATTAAGAGATTGGTTGAATAGATTGCGGCAAATATATTGTCATTCAGGAAGGCGTGCAGACCGGTGACGTTACTGTTCAGTGCCTTTGCTGCAAAACGCCTGGTGTCATCCCAGTCAAAATGAGTTGTTATCTCTGATTCATACCCGGTGAGTTCTTTTTCGATTATCTTCCAGACGTTTTCGTGATCTCCCATGTTGAGAAATAGTGTCACACTACCGTCTTTTATCATGGGAAGGAGGTGGCGGATAACTGACAGGAAAATATCTTCCTGTGCTCCCGCACCTCCGATTGAAAGAAGAACCCGTCGGGTTTTTTTGCCCTGTATTCTCTTAAGGCGGGCCTTGCAGTCTTTCTCAATATTTTTGACAAGTTCATGATCAACATAATGCCCGGTGTAGTGAAGATCAGGGGCAGGCATGGGGGCAAGGATGTCACGTTTTTTGTCCATGTGCTTTAGTGTGCGGTAACCCATGTAGGCTGAAGGCGACTGTATTGTGTGAATGGCCCCTTCTGACAAATGCAGTCCAAGTGGCCAGTTGTCTGGAATCATGTTGACAACCTGTTTCATGCCTGCGTGAACAGCCGCCTGGGACGCCCAGGCATGCGTGGCCACGAATGGCAGGTCTTTTGGCAGGTCCCTGTAAATATCTGACATCAGTTCAGTCATCTTCTGGTCGGATGCATTGAAATCAAGTTTTTTGAACCCTTCGGCGGTGAGGGGCTCCCAGTAGAGCCTGTTAAACAGTGAAAATTTCTGTGACAGCCGTGAACCCAGCGAGTACAGCTTCTCAAGATGCTGTATTATTTTTTTACCCGTGGTGTCAAAGGAGAGCAGGTCAAACCAGTAGGGGGTTATGCCCATGGAATGTGCCGCGGAGGCGGCGGCCATGGCGATACGATAATGTCCGAATCCCATTCGAATGGTGCCAAGTGCCACCGCGTTATCAGAGTTGATGCTCTTTCCTTTTTCTGAAACAACAATATTTTCGACCCCAAGTGGGGGGCCTATTACCTGGTTCTTTTCAGCTTTCAAGGGATATGACGCATCAGGATCGTGATTGAATTTTTTCTCAAATTTCTTTTTCTGTTTCAAAGCCTTCTTGTATGCTGACGAAGATATGGAATTACCGAATATCGTAGAAGACCTGTCATTTGTTTCACTCATCATGTACTCCTTATCGCTGTTTACAATACCTTGTAATAATATATTCTGCATATATATGAATATCATGAAAATGTCAATAACGCATTAAAATTTTGGGCTCATTCCGGAATGATGAGAAAAAGGGGAGCTTATAATATCATACGGCTTTAAATACATGAAACCGCCTGCTTCGCTCGACGCCGTGCTGAGCGATGCCGAAGCATAAACGCAGATGATTAGTGAATAGTGAGCCGTGAGAAGTGAACTGATCATCCCCGCATCATCTCACTGTCATTCCCGTATCACCTCACTGTCATTCCCGCGAAGGCGGGAATCCATTCTGTTACAGCAACCCGTCAAATAGATC
>JAGYNX010000205.1 GCA_018399855.1 Spirochaetota bacterium | reverse complement strand
CGGTAGGCGCATTCGCAGTATTTCTCTTCCCTCGTATTCACCAGCGTCCAGAAACATTTTCTTGAGGCCGGCTGGCGCATATTCAAAGACTTCACGGGTTAAGTAGAAATTTCCAGGTGGGGTGTACTTTTGTCCAAGATGAAAAATCGAGTTAATTGAATCAGAAATAATATTACCGGTATCACCTTTTTTTCTGTACACCGTATTGCCTATATTGAGGGCAATTTTGAAAGAAAGTACGGTGTTAATATCGATTTCTTCAATGCAGATAATATGACGATTTAGTATCATCCGAAAAGAGGCAAGAATGGCATCGCATTTTTCCGCATCAAAGGGGAAGAGAATAAGTCCACCGAAGTCCATCCACATCCATATCTGTCCCTGTAAGGGAGATATATATTTTTCAAGGTATTTGCGGAATGAAGCAATCGTCTTTTCTATATGAGATGCTCCCATACTTTTCATTAATCCTTTCTGATTATCAAGCTCGATGAACATCATGCAGAAGGTGTATTCCTGTCCTGTTTTGATGGCATTCCAGTTGTTGCCGGAAAGTATGTAGTTTGACATTGCCGGGTTCTGTTCTTCTTCCGGAAGCAATATCTCCCTGTATGTTTCGATGGTTTTAATACGTTTTGGGGCGATTTCTCCTTTCAATAGCTCTTTGCCCATATAGTCACATGCGTTATTATGAAATAGCTCGGCAATGTCATGAATTGCATTTTTCCTGTCTATAATTCCGTACCTGTAATTTTCAAGCTTTGCCAGGTATTTGATTGTTTTAGTACGTTCGTCCGGGGACATGTCTGAAACATCTATGTACAGAATAGATCCATGTTCAGTATTTTTTAATATCTTTTTTATTTCAGAGGGAGAAAAGAAATGTACCGTTATGTCTTTTGATTTGATCAGTTTCGCAAATGGTTTGTTTATTCCCTTGTTGTCAGAAAAGACTAGTATTTGCATCTATTTCTCCCATGTTAATTCATAGTTGTACAGTGTCTGGCCATCCCCTGTCTTAAGGGGTGAAAATTGCATCAATAGTAATTCATTCAGGGCAGGAAATACCACGTTGCTTACAGTAATTGAATTGGGCCCTGTATGTTTCGATTCGATACGGACAATTTCCTTGATGACATCCTGCTTGGCAATCTCGTCAGGGTCAAAACTGAACTGGCAGCTGCCGCAATGAACTGCAATACGTACTGCCAGTGGATTATCAAGCAAACAGTCCACCTGGTTAAAGATAAAGAGTTCATGGATTATTTCCATGGCGCTTAACGTTGCCAGCATAGATTTGTTGGAAAAGAAGAATGCAACAAGTCCCCCGTCCCCTTCCCAGTTCCATATTCTGCCGTTTCTGCTGTCTATGGAGTTTTCTACGATTTGCTTCAAGTTGCCGTAGGTTTCCTGGATGATATTCTCAGGGTAATTTCTTACCAGCACGCTGTTGCCGACAATGTCCAGCCGCATGAAGGCAAATATGTATTCGTCTCCTTCGCGAAGTACACTCCAGTTAACGGTTTTACGGGTTCTGCCGTCCTCGATAAAAAGCTTGTTCTCCCTGTCGTACACATATCCATGCTCAATGATACCCTGTACG
Organism: Spirochaetota bacterium; assembly: GCA_018399855.1. GTDB lineage: Bacteria > Spirochaetota > UBA4802 > UBA4802 > UB4802 > M55B154. Next base: position 2,600 of record JAGYNX010000205.1, on the reverse strand, counting down.
ATTTCATGCAGATGCGAGATAGGATATGCCCGTCCCATCAGGCCTACCTGGTGTACCTGCATGAGCAGGTTTACAAAATGGGGGATCAGGTCTGCATCCGCAATATCCCTGACTATCTGGGCTGCGGCGTCCCTGTTGGGAATGGGTATACTTTCCGGAAATCCTGTCCGCTTGAATATGTTGTAACCTGGAACCAGCTTGCGGGTGACGGTTACCATGGTATTCACGTCCATCGACTCGGAAAGGGCCCGTGCGGTGAGGCGTTTGAGGGTCGCGTTTATTTTCATACTGGATTGATCCTTGCGAAGAATTGATGCATAAATTATTATGATGGTGTTTTGTATACGTCAATATAAAAAATATTTAATAGTTTTTAACTATTTATTGAGTACCCCGAACTTGCGATAATTATTATCATGCTTGCAATGATTCTTTTCTATTCCTTATTTTCAGGTTCAAATTTCATCCTGACATTCACGACCCGATCATCCTTACTGGCATATATCTTAATGCTTTTACCGGTTTTGTAATCAGGATGTTTGAACTTAAAGTAATAGGATTCCCCGTTATAAAGGTTTTCAAGAAAATGTGTATTGTTGGATAACTTTTCCCAGTCCACCCATATATATTTTCCCCTGTATTTTCGGAGCATGTAGATATCCACATTGGGTATTTGTTTTTCTGAAACCAGGTCAATAAAATTAAACTCGAAGGATATTCTGCTGCGAGGCGTTGCCGAAAATGGTGTGGTTATAACCCGGGTTGTGTTCTGTTCATTTATTGGGTTCAGGGTGAAATGTGTCCAGTATGCCTTGCTGTTGAATTGTATTTTGACGGCGTAGTTGCCTTTTTTCCGATACATCTTATTACTGGTAAAAATCAAGTCGCTGGGAATGGAACGTTCGTTGCCAAGTTCTATTTTAAAATCATCAGGGGTGAGGGCAATAACGTTTCCCGGGGTGAGGAGAATTTCTTCAACCCCGGCCTGTCTGCGCTTATTATTCATGCGGATGAGCCATGCACGAATCTGAAAATTCATCAGCATGTCCCTGTACCACCGGTCAATGAAACCATATAATCTTTTTTCTGCTGCTTCTTTTCTCTCTGCGTATACGCCGGGGTATTCTTTTGCGTCGGGCAGATCTCGAATGCCGGGTAGCGGCAGGGTGTACTGGATTTCCATCATTCCGGTATCTGCACGGGAAAACACATGGTAGTATATGTCGGAGATCAGGAGGATGTATCCAACCACCAGTATGCACAGTGCCCCTGTCAATCCGACAAGCAATCTTTTACGGGTTTGTGATTCCCTGAAGCTTGCGGCAAATGATGAATACAGGGGCCGCATCCTGCGTATTTCTTCAGACATCCTCTTATAGAATACGTACTCGGAGATACAACGGTTCAACTGCTCGCTGTGTAATCGCTTTATGTATTTTTCAAGTTTTCTACTCAACACCCCCACATTCCGGTATCGCCTTGATGCATTGGCGCGCAGGCAATGCCTGATTATCCTGTTGAAAAACGCGGGGATGTCTTTGCTGATATTTCCCGGGGTGATATACTGCTGTTTCATACGGGCGGTGAAGGCCTGGGTGCTGAAGGTGTCATCGTAGGGGCGTTCACCGGTAAGCATCTCGTACATAATAATACCAAGTGAATAGATATCAGATCGTTCAGTAACCTTTTTCATGTCGCTGAGATGCTCAGGGGACATGTAGGCCGGTGTGCCCATCACCATGCCGGTTCGGGTAAGTTCAATCTTCGTGGCATCGCTTTCTTCTTCCTGTTCGCGAAAGCTGGCTATGCCAAAATCGATAATTTTAACCTCACCCCGCCTGGAAATGAGGATATTCTGGGGTTTCAGGTCACGGTGCAGTACACCCTTACTATGGGCGTATTCCAGTCCCCGTGATACCTCGTGCATAATGAGAAGAACAATATGGGGATCAATCTTATTTCTTTTCAGAAGTAGCTCGGAAAGAGATATACCGTCAACGTATTCCATCACGATATACATGTTCCCTTCCCATCTGAAATAATCGTTGAAAGCGGCAATGTTGTCATGACGAAGAGAGGTCATTATGGTTGCTTCACGCTTAAAACGCTGTGACAAATCTTTGCTGGATTTGCTGAGCTCCTTAAGGATTACATGGGTTTTCAGGTCAGGATGAACTGCCTTGTACACCCTGCCCATCCCGCCGGAAGCGATTTCTTCTACAATTTTGTAATCCTTAATGGATTTTGCCATACGGTATCTCCCTGGATAATATGAAGGGAGTATACAGCTATATGATGACAATGGTCAAGAACAATGAAAGTATAATCTGGTTGACCATATTGTTTTTGTGATTTACTTTATTATCGTAACGAGACAGGGATCTTATTGATTGTAATGATTATTTTTACCAGCAGCAAAGTGAAAAGTTGTACCTGGTAGACTGATGAGAATACAATAATAATTCAGGATGGATGCATATCATGGCTGATGAAACAATTTACAAACGGGACAAAAAAGCGAAAGAAGTCCTTTCGGCCGCTACAGGAAAGGGTACGAAAATTCGTTTTCAGGACAGGGACATTGATGTAAAGAAGGTGAT
>JAGYNX010000204.1 GCA_018399855.1 Spirochaetota bacterium | reverse complement strand
AAAATTCCCCAATGGCAAAGGCACCGGTTGTGCTGCCAATGATAAAAAGGATAATGGCGGTAAAAATGATACATGTATGTGGCAGTGCTTTTTTCATATCCATATCTGTGTGTTATATTGGTTTGAAATAATACGATATTCCAAGATTATACCGGTATCCCGTAAAATCTATGGAGGCGTAATCCTTGTTCGCCGCGTCATCATCCTGTTTTCTGTCTGCAAGCACGTTGGTGGAACCGTTGTAATATGAAAGACTGGTAAACAACGCCAGCTGCCGGGTAAGAAAGTACTCACCTTCAAGGTGGATAACCAGCGGCAATGCCCAGCCCTTGAATTCACCCTCGTACTCAAGTGGAGCATCTGACTCAAACTTGTTGGTGTAAACTCCGTATGCATATGCCAGGCCGGTACTGAAGGATATCTTCATGTCTTTCCAGAATGGTATGGTAAGACCCACTGTTACCGGTATATCATATCCCCACATGGCATATTCGCATTTCAGAATGCGGTCACCACCATCATCGTATACAGTCTTGCCCGTCCCTCCGTATACGCTTTTAAAATAGTTACCCCCGATTCTCATATGAAAATAATCGTAGAAAGTTACTTTGAATGTTATCCCAACGCTGGCACCCAGAAGCCGGTCTACCGGTGACGTATCGAACCCTGATGCTGAATTGTTAATCGTATCAATACCATTGGTACTATTGATAGGTGCAGAAGTTTGTGAGTAGGAATTAAGGTTCCCCCCCAGTGAGGGCATCATGCCGCCGTGAAGGGTGAGGGCACCGTTTACCGGCGCGGCGGTGAGTGCTGCCGGGATAAAGATGGCCAGGATAACCAGTGTTGTGCGTATACAGCGTTTCATCATAGATTCCATCATGGCGATTTATAACACAAAGTACATCAGGCCAAGCTGCAACCTGTGTCCGGTATAATCTACGTAAAAATTTTCGTATGTTGGCGCCGCGCTTGTCTGCGTCACCGGCTTGGAACGTCCTTCCAGGTATTCCCATTCCATGTACAGTGATATCTTCCGGGTAAGATGCAGCTGCATGCCGCTGATGAACCCGAAGGCCAGTGCAGTTGCCGAGATGTCTTCAGCGGTTCCCGACGCCTCAGATTTCACCTCACCTGTTCCCAGGAAATAGGCAATACCCCCACCGAGGTAGAACACCCCCTTATCCTGCAGGGGAAACTGCAGGCCCGCGAATACCGGAATGGCGGTATAGCTCAGCTGATAGGTGTCCAGCCCTTCACTTGTATGATCAGTAGATATTGACTGGTCTTCAAGCACGTTACCCTTGTTAATGGCAAAGCTGTTATCAACTCCGGTTCTCAGGAAGGCGAAAGGTGCTGAAAACTTGAATGATATACCCACGAACATGCTGTTCTGGGGGTCGGCCTGTGCGTACTGGTAAAATGAATCGATATTTCCGGTATTGTGCTGACCCCCAAGGTGAAGGCCGACACCGATGTTACGCTCGGCCATAAGTGGTGAGGCAAAAAGCAGCATGGCCAGCAGTATGAAGGCCGTTCTCACGCTCAGTTTCATGGAAGGGTTGCCCGTCATCGGTCCTCTTCTCGCTTTCGTAAAGGTTAAGGGTGCTGCCAAATAAACGGCTAATACTACCAGTGGCTGTCAGCAGCAGTCAAGAACATTATATACCATTGAAAAGGCTGTCAGCCTTTTTTCTTCCCGCCATTTTCTCGTAATCGTCGTAGTCTACGAAGATCATATCCGGAAGCTTTCTCCTTGTTCGCATTACGATCTCGAAGGCACGTGCCCCCTTAGCCTCCCTGGAGGTAACGTATTTGAATTCCCGGTCACATCCCGGGCATTTCTTCATTTCCTTGATATCAATACCGGGAGTCTTGCAGTTGGGACAAAACCCGAATTTATCATCAACGATCACGATGTGATCCTGCACGTCCTGCGGATCAATTTCCGTCCATACCCGTATATAATTCATGGCGTTTTCCTTTCGGTGTAGTTAGTATCTAAGTGAGAATATATAAGCAGCGTCAATTTGTAAAATGTTTTTTTTTCACCGCAGAGGCGCGAAGGGCGCAGAGTTCGCAGAGAAGATAGAGAGTATTATTATGAGAAGTGCACGATGATGTAATCCCCTACAATTTATTTCATTCACACTGTCTTCCCCCTAAATCCCCCAAGGGGGACTTAAAGGACTTCGGGAAAAGAGACCATAGAAATATACATTACTTCATCTTCTAACAATATACATTCATTCTATACGTGAATGACTTGTTCCCTACTCTTTGCGAACTTAGTGCCCTTCGCGCCTTAGCGGTGATCCCCTCAGGTCAGAACAGAAGATTGTTTATTGACAGGAACCCCCTTCGGGTAGCAGAATGGAATGAGAAAATACTTTAAACTGGATTGACATAATGTTTACAATTGGAACGAGAGGAAGCGAGCTTGCCATGTGGCAGGCCAATTACGTTGCCGATCTGCTGGGACGTGACCGGGCCCGTATCGAAGTGATCAAGACCCAGGGTGACAAGATACAGAATGTCTCTTTTGACAAGATGGAGGGAAAGGGCTTTTTTACCAAGGAGATCGAGGATGCATTGCTTGACAACCGGATTGATATTGCCGTGCATTCCATGAAAGACCTGCCCACCGAAGAAGTTGATGGATTGGTGGTAGCCGCTATAACAGTCCGTGAAGATCCTTCCGATACCCTGCTGGTAAAACAAAACTCGTTCAGGGAGGGACACGGGTTTCCCCTGCACGAGGGTGCCGTGGTGGGCACCAGTTCACTCAGAAGGATGGCGCAGCTGAAGCATGTTATGCCATCCCTCGTGGTGGAGCCCATACGAGGCAACGTCACCACCAGGCTTCGAAAATTGCGGGAGGGACAGTTTGATGCCATAGTGCTGGCAACCGCCGGCATAAAGAGAATAGAGGTTGACCTTTCACAACTGGTGAAATACGTGCTGCCCTACAGTTTCTTCATCCCCGCACCGGGCCAGGGTGCCCTTGCCATACAGGTGCGAAGTGGTGATGATCGGGTGATTGAGGCGGTTACCGTGTTTAACCACAGGGAAACGGTGCTCACCGTTTCCGCTGAACGGTATTTTCTGCAGCGTTTTGGGGGAGGATGTCATATCCCCGTTGGGGCTTATGCCTACATGAACATGCAGAAAATCCATCTCACCGGGGTGGTTGCCGCAACTGACGGATCGAAACTATTGAGAAAGACGGTTAACGGTGATGATCCGGAACAGATAGGCATAGAACTGGCTGAACAAATGAAACAGGAAGGAGCGGACGGGCTGATATGAAAAAAGGATTTGTATACCTTGCGGGTGCGGGTCCCGGAGATCCCGACCTGATTACCCGAAAAGCCCTGGACGCGATGGCGGGGGCCGACTGTATAATATATGATTACCTTGCAAGTCCCGAGATCGTGAATGCTTTTACCTGTGAAAAAATATACGTGGGCAAGCAGGGAAGTGACCATACCCTCACGCAGGAAGAGATAAACAGCCTTATCGTTGAAAAAGCAAACGAAGGGAAGACGGTGGTTCGCCTGAAAGGGGGCGACCCGTATATATTCGGACGGGGCGGTGAAGAAGCAGAAGACCTTGTGAAAGCGGGAATTCCTTTCGCCGTGATACCCGGCATATCGTCATTCTATTCGGCACCCGCCTACGCCGGAATACCACTCACCCATCGTGATTATGCCAACGCGGTAGAGGTTATCACCGGTCACCGGCGTGGTGACAGCATGGACGAGGACGTGAACTTTCCCGCCTATGATCCCGAGCGAACCTATACATTTCTGATGGGCATGAAGAACCTTGCCCACATCAGCACACAGCTGATAGAGAAGAAAAACTTTCCCGCCGATACCCCGGTGGCCATCGTAACCTGGGGAACCACCCCCAGGCAGCAGGTGGCAACCGGCACACTGGCGGACATCGCCGCGAGGGTGGTTGAGATCGGCATGAAACCGCCCGCCATAATCGTGGTAGGGAAGGTGGTGCTCTTGCGGGAGACCCTTCGCTGGTTTGATACCCTGCCCCTGTTTGGCAGGCGAATCGTGGTAACCCGCACCCGCACACAGGCGTCAAAGCTGTCCGGTGCCCTTCGCCGGCTGGGTGCCGACGTGATAGAGTTCCCAACCATCATCATAGAGAAGATGCCCGACATGTCTTCCCTTCATGACGCCTTTAAA
>JAGYNX010000203.1 GCA_018399855.1 Spirochaetota bacterium | reverse complement strand
TTCTTCATTAATAATAACATTTTTTCTTTGCGCTCTTAGCGACTTTGCGGTAATCCTTTTAAATACTTCCTCTGTACCTCTGCGCCTCTGTGGTTCTATTTAAAAAACCTTCCGAAAAAATTGCATATTATCCGGCAACGTTATTGACATATCTTCTTTCGCGGGTATAACAGTATGATCAATTTTTACTGTATTTTTATATATATAACGACTCAAGAGGTCATACTGTTACTATAGGTATAATGCTGTTTCGAAATTATACCACCCTGTATCGTGAGTCTGAAAGGAGAGTGTCATGTTTAACAAAGAGTATGAAGCCATGCCTCGTGAGAAGCTTAAGGAGCTTCAGTTTGAACGTCTCAAGTGGTCCATTACCCATGCATACAACAATAACAAATTTTACAAAAAATCATTTGATGACGCAGGATTTACGCCGGACAAGTTCAAGTCAATTGATGACATGAAGCATGTTCCTTTTCTTATGAAGCAGGACATGCGGGAGAATTTACCATTCGGACTGTTTGCTGTTCCCATGGACAAGGTAGTTCGAATACATTCCTCCTCGGGAACCACCGGAAACGCTACCGTGGCTGGGTATACAAAAGGTGATATAGGTGTATGGTCGGAGGTTATGGCCCGAACCATCGCGGCTGCCGGTGGCAATGAGAAGGATATTGTTCAGGTTGCCTACGGGTACGGTCTCTTCACCGGGGGACTGGGAGCTCATTACGGGGCAGAGACACTGGGAGCCGCGGTAATCCCAATCTCCGGCGGCAATACAGAGCGGCAGCTGATGCTGATAAGGGACTTCGGCACAACCATTCTGGCGTGTACCCCATCGTATGCCATTAACATGGCCGACTACGTGGCCACAAAAATGCCTGATTATGATTTTAAGAAAACTAACCTGAAAGCGGGAGTTTTCGGTGCCGAACCCTGGACTGAAAACATGAGAAAAGAGATCGAAACCCGCATGGGTATTAAGGCATATGATATATACGGACTGAGCGAGGTTATCGGGCCGGGTGTATCATGTGAATGCAGTGAGCAATCGGGACTACACGTGTTCGAAGACCATTTTTATGTTGAGGTGATCAACCCTGATACCGGTGAAGTACTGCCCGAGGGAGAGAAGGGTGAGATCGTGTATACCTCCCTGACAAAAGAAGCCTGCCCGATAATACGCTACAGGTCACGTGACATTACAAGGATATACTATGACGCCTGTAAATGCGGACGTACCCTTGTGAAAATGGAGAAAGTAACCGGCAGAACTGATGATATGATCATTATACGCGGGGTGAACGTGTTCCCCATGCAGATAGAGTCAATTCTGATGGATATAGAAGGGACTGAACCCCATTACCAGATTATTCTGGACAGGAAAGGGGCGCTGGATGACGTAGAGATCATGGTTGAGGTGAATGAGAAGATATTCTCCGATGAGCTTTCGCAAATGCAGAAGCTTACCAGCCAGATTCAACAGCGTTTCAGAAGTGTGCTTGGAATCTCAGCCAAGGTAACCCTTGTTGAGCCAAGCACGATTGAAAGAAGTCTTGGCAAGGCCAAGCGGGTTATTGACAGGCGTGACATGTAGTAGCGTATCATAATATATCAGGAGGTTTATGTATGAACGTAACACAGGTTTCCTTATTCCTTGAAAACAAACCGGGTCATCTTCAGAGTGCACTCAAAGTTCTGACAGATGAAAAGATCAATATACTTACCCTCACCATTGCCGAGGTATCGGATTTTGGTATAGTGCGAATGATTGTTAACAATCCCGACAAAGCTGTGCTTTCTCTGAAGGAGAATAAATTCACCTGCTCTACAACCGATGTGCTGGCTATTGAGCTTATCGACGAGGCAGGATCTCTTCTGGCCGCGCTGGATACTTTTTCGAAGCGCCAGTTGAATATCGAGTATATGTACGCATTCACAGAAAAAAGAGGTGACAAGGCGGTAATGATTTTTAGATTTGATGATATAGAGGCAGCAAAGAAGGCCCTACAGGAAGAGGGATACAATATCGTCAAGAAAATCGACATAGTTGGAGACTGATCGATGCAGAAAAAATTAATGTTGGGAAACGAAGCGGTTGCCAGGGGTGCTTACGAGGCAGGTTGTCACGTGGCAGCTGCCTATCCCGGTACACCAAGCACGGAGATCATGGAAGTCATAGCCCGGGATTACCCGGACATAAAGGCACAGTGGTCTCCAAATGAGAAGGTGGCCCTTGAGGTTGTTGCCGGATCTTCAGTAGCCGGTGCCCGCTCATTGGCTGCCATGAAACATGTTGGGTTGAATGTTGCGGCTGATCCGCTGTTTACTTTTTCATATACCGGCGTGAACGGGGCAATGGTAATTATCAATGCAGATGATCCTGGAGCGTGGAGTTCACAGAATGAACAGGACAACCGGCATTATGCCAGGGCCGCCAAACTGCCCATGATTGAGCCATCAAGTCCTGCAGAGGCAAAAGAGTTTACCATGCGGGCGTTCGATATATCAGAGGAGTTTGACAGACCGGTATTAGTACGGATCACTACCAGGATATCTCATTCACAGGGAATTGTTGAAGTTGATGAGCCGAAAAAAGTACCACTGAAACCCTTCGTACGGAACCCGAAAAAATATGTTATGATACCTGCTCATGCCCGTCCGCGGCACGTTTTCATAGAAGAACAGATGAAGAAGCTTATGGATTTTTCAAACTTCTCCGATCTGAACCGTATTGAATGGAACAAGAAGAAGCGGGGGATCATCACTAACGGTGTGGCATATCATTACGTGAAGGACGTATGTCCGGATGATTCAGTGTTGAAGATAGGAGTCATCTGGCCGCTGCCTGAAAAACTGATCCGTGAATTCGCTGACCAGGTTGACGAGTTGTACGTGGTTGAAGAGTTGGATCCATTCATAGAAGATTATGTTCGAGGCATGGGATACAGCCCCAAAGGCAAGGAAATTATTCCCATGTGCGGGGAGCTTACCCCCGAGATTATTGACATGGCATTGAATCAGGAAAAACCGAAAAACCAGATACCGGCATATTCTGCTCCCATCCCCGGACGGCCCCCCGCTCTTTGCAAGGGATGCCCCCATGGATTCGTGTTTGAGGTGCTGTCCAGGCTTGACCTGACGGTTAACGGGGATATCGGCTGTTACACCCTTGCGGTGCTTCCCCCGTATAATGCCATGCACAGCCAGGGCTGTATGGGGGCAAGTGTCAGTATGCATCTTGGTTTTGAGAAAGCCCGTGGTGATGAGATGGCCCGTAACAGTGTGGCGGTAATCGGCGATTCCACATTTATTCATTCCGGTATTACCGGGCTGATCGATATGGTGTATAACAAGGGGACGGGAACGGTAATTATACTGGACAACAGGGTAACAGCCATGACAGGTCATCAGGATAATCCTGCAACCGGGAAAACCCTTATGGGTGAGGATACACATGAACTTAATTTCGAGATGCTTGCCAGGGCAGTCGGTGTCAAACGGGTAAGAACGGTAGATCCGAAAAATATCGAGGAGTTTGAACAGGTTGTGCGTGAAGAAGTTGCCGCACGTGAACCATCGGTTATTATCTCTCTGAGAAAATGTATCCTGAAAAAGTAATGGGAAGAACAGGGGTTTTGTGATGATGAACGTAATTTTTGCAGGTGTTGGCGGACAGGGAGTTATTCTTGCAAGCAAAGTGCTTATGCAGGTTGCCATGGATGCCGGATATGATGTAAAAGAATCCGAGGTGCATGGCATGGCCCAGCGTGGGGGAAGTGTTGATTGCCATGTACGGATTGATACTCAGGTATATTCACCACTTATCGAGAGGGGAACGGCAGATTTTCTTGTGTGCCTGGAGCTGCTGGAGTCCATGCGAAAACTGGATTTCCTGTCAGACGACGGGATGTTGATAGTTAACAGGCTACAGATTAATCCCGCGCCGGTGGAAGCAGGGCTTGCGAAATACCCTGAAGATATTGAGCAGTGGCTGTGTGAGAATGTTCACAAGTGCAAAGTGGTTGATGCCGACCCGGTGTTGAAAGAAGTGGGTACGAAGCGGGCATTAAACATTGTCATGCTTGGCGTGTTGTCAACGTACCTTGATTTTGAATATGCACAATGGCAGAAGGCCATACAATCACTGGTAAAAGAGAAATTCGTAGAAATGAACCTGAAGGCTTTTGATATGGGCAGAGAACTGGCCAATGGAGCCCGAATATGGG
>JAGYNX010000202.1 GCA_018399855.1 Spirochaetota bacterium | reverse complement strand
ATGATCCGTTTTGGAGAAAAACGGGGGATGAGCAGTATCTCCCTGCTGTTAATGAGGGGCATTATCAATGACGTGGTAAGTCCGAAAGCATGATACATGGGCAGCACCGCGACAAATTTTCCACCATTATCTTCGAAGAGTTCGGAGGCTACGGCCGCGCTTATTGTCAGGTTGTCGTGTGAAAGCATGGCACCGAGAGCATATCCGTCCATTGCGGATGTAAATATTATTATGGCAGTATCCTTTACGTGGCTCTCTTGCAGAATGGGTAGTTGATTCTCATGTGTTATTATGGATTCAATGGATTCGTATCCATGTTTTTCTCTTATAGTTGCCAGGGGTACTTCACTGAACAGTTCAGGATTCTCTGAAAAACACTCTGCAGACTTTCCATCGGTGATGAGCAGAGACGCGTTACTTTCCCTGGTATAATATGACATCTCGTATATCCGTGCGGCAGGATTTACCAGTACCGCTATCGCACCTGTCTGCATTAAACCAAAGAAGGAGAAGACAAACCAGGGGTTGTTTCCGCATTGAAGAATTACGCGATCACCTTTTTTAACACCCAGCCTGGCAAATGCGTGGGCACATCGTTGTGCACTGGATAATACCTGTCGGTAGGTGTATGAATCGCTGTTGTAAGTAAAAAAAATTTTGTCCGGGTGCAAATCTGCCATGGTGGCCAGAAGTGTAAAGAGATGGATGCCGTTTTTTTTTATGTCCATGTTAGCCTTCCAGGCGCGCATTATCCATGATGATGGGCAGTGTACACGGTTCAGATATTTAATTCAATAAAAAATAGCAGTTATAATTTTACCTTTTTTATTGACTTTCCATAGTTTACTCTGATAAAGTTTGATTGCTTGTTATGATGTTTATCAATGGTGATACCCGGAATATTATTATACAATGATTGTCCTCACCTTCATCATCATCCTCCAGTTATCCTTTGTTGTGCATATCTATTACATTGGAAGTTTCATTACAAACAAACAGGATAAGGATTTCAAGGGTTTCCTGATCACAACCATCATGAATGTGTTCCTTGGCATGTTTCTTTCGGTATTTATTCTTGTTTTTCCGGATGAATTGAAGGAACTTAACCTTGACAGGATGATATTCATTGAGTCAGGACTGATCTTTGCCATAATGCTGTTTGTTAAAATTCGAATTGCCGTGCGGATATATCGGCGTACACAGGATCCTGAACATTTTCATTATTCATATTTTGGTAAAAAAGTTATTCATGCTTCTGCTGTAAAAATGTCAGAGGTTTTCATCTGGTTTCTCACCCTCCCTCTTACCCTGTTCTGCGGTGCGTTTTTTCTTGTCAAACTGTTCAGAATGCTTCAATAACAGGTTCACCACGGAGAAATCGGGGTAGAAATTAAAATAAAACACTCTTTCCGGATTCTTGGGAAAGGAAAACAGTTCTTAATAACCAAAATTTATGAAATAGCAATTTACATAATTTTTAACCGCAGATACACGCAGATGAACACGGATAATTAGTGAATAGTGCAAACTATAAAACTCATTACTCTTCATCAATACCCAATTAGTATCACGCGGAGGCGCGGAGACGCTGAGGAAGGCACGGAACTCTCCGCGTTCCCCGCGCCTCCGCGTGATATCAGTTTAGTAAAGATGAAGAGTAATGAGTTATATGGTATTCATTAGCAAATATTCACGATAATCAGCGTTAATCCGCGCCATAAATCCATTAACCATCTTTTGCCGTATCAATTATTGCAAGAGTCAGTTGCGCTACCCGCTCAAGGTCTTTTATCATGATATATTCGCCGGTGGTATGTACTTTCTGCATGCCTGAAGAGAGATTTACGGCCTTGATCCCCGCGGCGTTGATCACATTGGTATCACTTCCCCCACCTGAGATTCCGAAAGATGGTTTGATCTTTACCTTCGACATGGATTTAATGGCCATTTGGATGATGCCATCATCTTTTTCCAGTGAAAAACCGGAATATTCAAGCTTACGTTGAATTTTCACCTTACCCCCGGCCTCTTCCGCCTTCTTTTTGCTGATGGTTTGAATCTCATTTTCAATGGTTACCAGCTTGTCCTGGTTGAGTGATCGCACTTCGAGCTTGCAGTAGGAGTTTTCAGCCACAATGTTTGTTGCCCTTCCACCGCTGATAACACCGGCATTGACCGTGGTTTCATTATCAATTCTGCCATGGGGAATATTGTTGAGTATGTCCGCAAGTATGCGTATAGCACTTACTCCTTTTTCCGGTTCCATTCCGGCGTGTGCGGCCTTTCCCCGTATATTCAGTTCTAATGTGCTGTGAAAGGGGGCCTGCAGTATGATATTGCCTACCGTCCCGTCACTGTCAAAAATATACGCGTACCGTGATTTTACCGTGCTCAGATCAAATCCCTTGATGCCATACAGCCCGATCTCCTCTGCACAGCTGAAGAGAAATTCAACCGGCCCGCAGGACATGCTGGTTTCCAGCATCACATCAATGGCTTCAAGAAATCCGGCAACTGCACCCTTGTCGTCTGATCCAAGTATGGTTGAACCATCAGAGGTGATTTTTTTGTCAGTGACAACAGGCTTCACATTTTCGCATGGTGTTACTGTATCCATGTGACATGAAAACAGGACGGGGGTACCATGGTTGCTGCCTTTCATCCGAACGAGAAGGTTGTATGAATCACCGCATGGATATTTCTCAACGGGTATATGGCGTTTTTTCATGAAAGTTTCGATGTATCTAATGACTTCATTTTCCTGCCAGGATGGAGATGGTATTTTTACAAGGTCAACGAAAGTATTTACAAGGCGATCACGGCTGATTTCAAACATGGGGGTTCACTCCTGCCATTATGCATTTGATTTAAATTTTTTTATTCGCATGGTATATTCATCGATGATCTCATCCCTGCGTTCAATGGTGTCAGCCTCGGCGTATAGGTGAATGAGCGGCTGGGTGGCATCTGGAAGAATAAGGATCCAGGCGTCATCGTGAACGATGCGTACGCCGTCAATGAGTTCGATAGTCTCGTCTCCCGATGTGGAAGTGAGGGTTCTCATAATGGTGGCCTTTTCATCGGTGGTACAGGGAATAGAAACACGGTAGAGGTTGCTGCTTGGAAGTTCTTCGCGAAGCTGATGCAGGGCACGTCCCTCCCTGGCAGCGAACTCCAGGATAATAAGAAAAGTTATCATGGGATCGTAATCCTGCTCAAGGTATGGATATCGCCCTGATTCGGCTTCAATAAAAATATCATTCGTATTGATGGGAGAACGCAGCCTGGAGCTGGTTCGTACAACAGTACCGCCGTAGTCGTCGGCGATCATGTCCATTCGAACAGATGAGGTAACGGGTATATTGATAAGTTTTACGTCTTTGTATTTCAGGTAATAGATGCATAACAGGGCGCTCACGTCATCGGTAGATAGAATTGTACCTCTCTCATCAACGATGGTCAGCTGTTCTCCATGCGGACCGATAATGACACCGATTTCCCGGTTTGCTTTTGACATTTTCACGATATTGTCGATTGACTTTCGCGTTTCTTCCCGTATTTCTTCTTCGCTTACAAATTCCTTCATCTGTCCACGCAACACTGTGGTAGTGCAGCCGAAACTGGCAAGAAGATCGGGAAAGACATAGGAGGCGGCACCGTGAAAACAGTCAACGATGATGTCCCACTTGATCTCATTCATAAGCTGGTGATCAACGTATTTTTTTGCGTTGGTGATGTATGATTCGATATGATGTGTGGGGTAGTATAGTTTGCCCACCTCGTAGGCGTTTTTCCTGGGATAGTCTCCCCTGAAGAAGATGTTTTCAATCTTTTTCTCCTGGGTGGTGGGTAACTGGAATCCGTACTTATCAAACAATTGTATCTGTATAAACTGCAATCCTGTGAGGGGAGAAATCTGCACGTACAGCCCCATATCAGCGTTGACGAATCGTGTTGAATACCTGTTGATAGGAATTGACTCTATTTCCATATCGTATACGTCAATACCCATGGAGAGTAAACCAGCGGTCAGAGCCCGTTTGATAAGTCTTGATGCCGAGGTGGTATCACGGCATATGATTATTTTTGAAAAAGTTCCCACATATGCCCCTATGGCTGATCCAAGCTTTGAGGCAAATTCCGGGGTGATTCGTACGTTGAATGTGCCGGCAATTCCCTCGGTGCCGAACAGTCCCTTCTTCTCTGTTTGTCCCCATATAAGGTCGGTTGTGA
>JAGYNX010000201.1 GCA_018399855.1 Spirochaetota bacterium | reverse complement strand
GAAAAAGAGTGAGAAGTGAGAAGTGAAAAGTGAAGCGTGAGCAGTTCACTCTTCACTTCTCACTTCTCACTCATCTGAGCATTTCGTACACGATGATGGCAGCTGCTACTGATGCGTTAAGTGAGCGTACGTGTCCTTTTAACGGGATGGCGGTGATGACATCGCACTTTTCCCTGGTGAGGCGGCGCATGCCTTCGCCCTCGCTTCCGATGACGATGATGGCGGGAAGGTATTGCTGCAGTGATTTTAACGGTGTTTCCCCGTCGCCGGCGGTGCCGATAATCCACAGTCCTCTCTGCTTTGCTTCTTCCAGGAAGCGGGCGATGTTGGTGACATGAAGCAGCGGGAGATGGGCTGTTGCACCGGCTGACGACTTGATGACGGTGCCGGTAATGGCGGGGGCGTTGGCCTTCTGAAGAATTACCCCGCTTCCCCCGAGGGCCTCCACCGAACGGATGATGGCCCCCACATTGTGGGGATCGGTAACCTGGTCGCATACAACAAGAACACCATTCGCCTTGCACACCGAATCAAGAAGGGACTCTTCGGTGATGCCCGGTTGGCGGTCTTTCTGGATCTCCAGGGCTACCCCCTGATGGGTTGCACCGCTGAAATGGGAGTCAAACCATTGCCGGCCCGTTTTCTGAACAGGCACGCTTTTCTTTCCTGCTTCTTTCTTTATAGTATCGATTATTTTACCGTGGGCGTTCTCTGCCATGTGCAGCAGGGCGCCTGTTCCCGGCAGCATGGACTGCAGGTATTCCAGCACGGGTTTTCTACCGGAGATTACTGTTTTTTTATCCACCGCGTACCCTCCTTCGAATCCTGGAGGATGATGCCCTTTTCTTCAAGCATGTCACGTATCTCGTCAGCCCTGGCGAAGTTCTTGTCCTTTCGGGCCTGGTTGCGTTCCTGGATAAGTTTATCAATTTCAGCACTGTCGATCTCACCGGCGGAGGTGTCCTCGAAGAAGATGAAGCCGAACACCGAGTCGATGCGTTTCAGTGCCGCCATGATGGCGTTTCTGTCGGCGGTGGTCATTTCTCCCTGGTCGATGGCCAGGTTCATGGAGTGAATGAAATCAAAGAGTACCCCCATGCCGCCGGTAATATTCAGGTCGTCATCCACCGTTTCGGTGAACCTGGTAAACAGTTCATCGATGGCGCCGGCTATCTCGGGTGCGGGTTCGCCCTCTTTTTTCTTCTCTTCAAGACGGGCGATGAAATTGTCAATCCGCATTAATGCCTGGCTGGCCTGTGTAAGGCCGTCAAATGTAAAATTCAGCTGCTTGCGGTAATGTGCCGAGAGCAGCAGGTACCTGATGGTTCTCGGGGAGTGCCCCTTTTCGAAAAGGTCCCGCAGGGTGTAGAAATTGCCAAGTGACTTGGACATCTTGGAACCTTCAACCAGCAGGTGCTCAATGTGAATCCAGTAGCGCACGAAGGTCTCGCCGTAGGCCGCCTCGCTCTGGGCGATCTCGTTCTCGTGATGGGGAAAGATGAGGTCAACACCGCCGGTGTGAATGTCGATGGTGGTGCCGAAGATTTTACGTACCATGGCGGAGCACTCGATGTGCCAGCCTGGCCGTCCCTTCCCGAAAGGGGTGTCCCAGGCGGGTTCGTTTTCACGGGGAGCCTTCCAGAGGGCGAAATCACGAACATCGTCCTTCTCGTACTCGTCGGCATCATACCGTGCGCCACTGCGTATCTCCCGTGTGTCAAGATTGCTGAGAAGCCCGTAACGGTCATACTTTGATATGCTGAAATATATTGACCCGTCCTTCTCGTAGATGAGCCCCTTCTTGTCAAGGTGCTGGATAATATCAATCATGGCGTCGATTGACTCGGTAGCTTTCGGGGTGTGTTCAACGTTTTCAATATTAAGGGACGAAAGATCTTCCATGAAAATGCCGGTATACCTTTCGGTGTATTGCTGAAGGGTTATACCTTCACTGTTTGCACCTGCGATGGTCTTGTCGTCCACGTCGGTGATGTTCATGGCGTGGTCAACCGTGAATCCGCGAAATTTCAGATACCTGCGGAGAAAATCATTGAACACGAATGTTCTGAAATTGCCGATATGGGCGAACCCGTATACGGTGGGTCCGCACGAATATATGGTAACAGGGGGGTATTGTGAAACCTGTTCTTTCTTTTCGCCCCCCGGGGTGAACTCGTCTATTCTGCGGGTCAACGTGTTGTATATTCGTAAAGACACCTGCCTTCCTCCTGTGATTGATGCTGTTATGTAAGAAACCGCAAAGGTGGGGCCACTTGTCAATTGTTTTTCGTTACTACACGGTACCCATCTCGTTTCCCTCGTCATCCAGGAGCACTTCCTCAACCTCGGTGTACACCATGGGTATTGCCCCGGGTTTCTCATCGATGGCGGGGGCCTCTTCGGTTACTACCTTGTATATGAGGGAGGGTATCTCTATCTTTTGGAATTCTTCCGGGGATTGCTTGTAATATGCCAGGAGCACATGCAGTTTCTTGATATAGGCAATCAATTCTTTCAGTTTCTGGTTTTTCTTATCAACGGTTCTCCGTGATTCCGTTACCAGCTTGTTCAGTAGCTCGGTTCGTTTCTTGAGTTTTTGCTGCAGTTCCTGAACCTTGTCGTAGTATTCCCTGTTGACCTTCTTGAAATCGATACGAGCCAGGACAATCTCACCCGGCACCTTCTCGTTCTCAACTGATTCAATAATATCATTCAGTTCTTTGACTGAGAAAAGGTCATCGGTTGAAGTCTGTATCCACTTTTTCCCTTCATCGTCAGTGAATTCCTGGAAATCCGGTACTTCTTGTTTCTTTTTTTTAAGTATCATTTTATCCGGCTATTTATTATTAGTTTATACCATTACGTATCAATTATCGGCTAAAAGCTACATTTTTTTTAAAAAATGATTTGCCATAGAATCAGAATTTAGTGAAAACTGATGTTTACTTTTCACTCATATAAAATATTGACAAATAGTGAATTATTCCCTACATTTCTTTAATATTCCAGTTGTGGACCAGCGAATGACATCTTTAACAAGTAATAATGAATATACCCGCGTAATTGATATGCTCTCAGCCCATGGTGCAGTTCGCACTGATGTGTCTATGAAACAATATACCACCTTCAAAACCGGCGGTCCAGCGGATATTCTTGTCCACCCCTCAACGCATGATGACATGCGGGCAATTGCCGCTATTGCATCAGACAGCAAAATCCCGTTAACTGTTATTGGCGGAGGGTCAAACCTGCTGGTAGGGGATGGGGGCATACGTGGAATTGTCATGAGGGTTGCCCTTGACGATGATGATGATAAACTGATAATAAGTTCAGAGATGGGCACAATTCGTGCCGATGCGCGGGTGAGAAAGAGTACCCTTATACAATACTGCATACGCCAGGGTCTTTCGGGTGTGGAGTTTATGGCCGGTATTCCCGGTTGCCTGGGGGGGGGGATCGTGATGAATGCCGGAACCAACATGGGCTGTTTCGCGGATATTCTTGCCCGGGTGAGGTATATTACTTCTGAAGGGGACATGATCGAAGAAGTGATCAACAGGGCCAATACAGGATACCGCTCCATGGGTCTTCCAGAAGGATCAATTGTACATAGCGCGGTTTTTTCACTTGTCCCTGTGGATAATGCGCAGGTAGTACAGCATTCTGTTGAGCAGATCATCAGGGAACGAAACGAGAAACACCCGGTGCAGTTCCCTTCCGCGGGATCAGTATTTAAAAATCCTGATGGACACGCATCCTGGAAATTAATAAACGACGCGGGACTGAAAGGAAAGTCGGTGGGAGGAGCCATGGTGTCAGACCTGCACACGAATTTTATAATTAACACCGGCAATGCCACGTCTGCTGACATTAGAAATGTTATTGAACTGGTACAGGATACCGTGCTTCAAACCTACGGCATCCATCTTTACCCCGAGGTTCGCATGATCGGGGATTTTAGCTAAGAGATAATGAGAATGGAATTCGGGAAAAAAATTACGGAGATAGAGTTTTGCGCGCTGGACTTTGAAACCACGGGGCTTAATACCCTCATCGATAGAATGGTTGAAGTGGGTATTGTCAGGTTTACCTTTAATGAAATACTGGATACGTATGAATCCCTGGTCAACCCGGAGCGGGACATACCCGAACATGTTACCATGATCCATGGTATTAATGCTGACATGGTGCAGGAGTCTCCCTCTGTGCTGGATACACTTGACGATATTACCCGGTTTATTGGCAACTCTATACTCATAATACAAAATCCTCGTTTTGACCTGTCC
>JAGYNX010000200.1 GCA_018399855.1 Spirochaetota bacterium | reverse complement strand
TATATGTGATAATACAAGTTATTTTTTTTATTGGTAACTACTCAGCTATGACTAAAATATTGATCATTTGCTTTATAATGAAAAGGAATTGGAGCATATCCCCCGCCGAAGGCGGGGGAGACAACTTAATTGCTTTTCATCATAATGAAAACAATGACTATTCAAATCATAATTTAGTGGTTACCAATTTTCTATACAATCATGGAGAATATATATTTCTCTATGAGATCAAAATTTTTCTTCACGTTATCTTTGCCCTGGATCATGTCCATATGTCCGGGTAGAATATACTCAATATCCAGTTCTGCCATACGCCGTATACTTTCCTTGAGTTTTTCCCCACTGCCCCCCGGGAAATCTGTCCGTCCTACGCTTTCCTTGAAAATAAGGTCACCACACACCAGCGCTTTTTTCTCAGGCCAGTATATACATACAGAACCCGGAGAGTGTCCCGGTGTTTTATATACCTGGAGTTCTACACCGCCTACTTCCCAGGTACCTTCTTCAAGCTCGATATCAAAAGTAAACCGGGGAAACTGCATTCCCATCATGGCAAAAAACTGGGGGCCAACCTCATTAAGAAAGGCAATTTCTTCTTTGTGCATTACAACTTTTATATCAGAATCCATAAAATTATGGGATCCTTCAAAATGATCCGGATGTGAATGCGTGTTCACTACATACTGTATATTATCAGTATTTATTCCATCCTTCTTCATATCCTCCAGGCGCACGTCTACGTATTTTTTCAAGCCCGGATCAATAAACATGTTTAATGGCTCACCAAGATAGAAGGTGTTACAATTATTCTCAAACATCCCTTTCCAGATATATGCGTAAATACCCTCGCATACCTTCATATAGAATCCTCCTGCATCTGCTCACTAAATCTATTCTGAAATTTCAGAAAAATCTATGAGATTATTGAAATTTTCCAGGATTGAATCAAGCAGGCCAAGCCTGTTATCTCTCAACCTGGTATCATCTACCATTACCATAACCTTATCAAAAAAATAGTCTACAACAGATTTTCCTTCAATCAAGAGCATGAAAAGTTTCTGGTAATCATTAGTTTCCAGGTATTTCTCCAGGTCCTTCTTTCGTTTATTAAAAAAATCGTACAGGTCTTTCTCTTCCTTCTCTTTAAGAAGAGCTGGATCGAAGTGCAGTGAATACCCGGGATTTTTCTTTTGAAAAGCTGAGACTATATTATTCATTCGCTTAAAAGCAAGAAGCATCTCTCCAAATCGCTCATCCTTTCTGAAATCATGCACACTTTCTGCCCTGCGCTGCAGCTCGTAATAATCATAGATACCAACAGCAAGGCAGGCGTTTATCTCGTCATATGAGAATCCCTGTTGTGTATAATACGTCTTTGCACGGGTATTTATGAAATCCAGTATGGTTTTTTTCAAATCTTCTCCATTTCGATATTGGGAAGCGATTTTGTCAAACAACTGGTCAAGTGACAGGTGCAGCTGATTCTGGATAAGCATCTCAACGATTGCTGCGGCCTGTCTTCTAAGGGCATACGGATCCTGCGATCCCTTGGGAATATTACCAACAGAAAATGACCCAAACAGGTTATCCACCTTTTCTGCAAGTGACACAATTATGCTCACCATTGAAACGGGAAGCTCATCACCCTGCGACCTTGGCCGGTAATGCTCATCGATTGCGGCAGCCACTTCTCTATCTTCACCATCAAGTATTGCGTAAATTTTTCCCATTTCACCCTGCAATGATGTAAACTCGAAAACCATTGAGGTGTTCAGATCAGCCTTGGAAAGCATCACTGCACGGTCAATTTTTTCCCTTGTCTCACCGGGAAGATCAAGAATACCTGATGCTTCATCGGCGATAGTCTTCATTCGCTCTACTTTATCGTATATGCTCCCCAGGTCTTTATGAAAAAGCACATCCTTCAGTTGATCTACCTTTTCTGCCAGTGACGTTTTTCTATCTTCACCGAAGAAAAACCGTGCATCACTGAACCTTGCTGCGATAACCCTTTCATTGCCCTGCTTGACATTATCGTTCGGCGGATTATTAGAAATCACCAGGAATTTCGGCATCAACCCTCCTGATGTGGTATTCACCGCAAAATATTTCTGATGTTCCTTCATCTCGGTAATGAGCACAATATCTGGAATTTGAAGAAAATCTGTATCGAAATCACACACCACAACATACGGCCATTCAGTAAGAAAAGTAACAGTATCCAGAAGCTCCTCGTCCTCAATCAGGACACCATCAATGCTTGCGGCGGCATCCTCTAACTGTTGACGAATTATTTGCTTTCGCCTTTCCTGTTCAACTATAACGCCATGTGTGTCAAGAATCTCAATGTAGCGGGATGTATCGGTTATCTCTACCATAACATTATTTTGAATATAATGGCCTCGAACACTGTTACCGAAGGGAATCCCCTCTATCTGATGTTGTATTATCGAATTATTCAACAATACACAGAAATAGCTTATGGGCCTCGGGAACGCGATTTTCTTGGCCCCCCATCGCATTCTCTTTGGGAAGGGAAGAGCCCCCAGCATTTTTTCAATTATACCCGGAATTATGTCTGTGGCGGGGAGGGCTTCTCTTGTACGTTTGGCAAATATATACTCACCTTTCCCGGTATCCCTTGTATATATATCATCAATCTTCACATTATTGCCCTGCATGAAACCCTGTAATGGTTTGGCTGGATTCCCATTTTCATCGTATGCTGCTTTAAGTGAAGGCCCTTTAATTTCCTCTTCATCTGCCGATTGCATGTCCGCCATATCAGACACAAGAATTGCCAGTCGCCTGGGCGTGGCGTATACATAAACCTCTGTAAATGACAGGCGTTCCTGCTTCAGGGTTTTTTCCATGAATTCCCTGGCTGCATTCACCGCGGGTGGAATATACCCCGCGGGGATTTCCTCTGTTCCAATTTCACATAAATAATTAATATTTTCAGCCATATGGTGTCCCCATTTATTTATAAATGCTGCATCATCTCCATAAATATTTCAGGTTGATGATTTTTTTAATTGCTACTGATTAGTACTTTAGGGAGTTGTGTATAGGCAAGAACTTTTTTGTCTGATCAACGGCGGTTCAAATGGTGATAGGGATTAACATGTTTTCCATTCTTCATAAGTTCAAAATGAAGATGGGGACCTGATGAATATCCGGTATTCCCGCTTCGAGCCACAATCTGGCCCTGCTTCACGTACTGTCCCCGTCGAACCACGATTTTTGACAGGTGACCATACAGGGATTTCCATCCACCCGGATGCGCGATAACTACTGCCCTGCCGTATCCTCCAAGCCAACCGGTAAATGTTACCTTACCATATTTTGTTGATCGAACCCATTGGTACTTGGAACGAATATCAATGCCATGGTGAAACTGCCTGCGCCTGTTTATAGGATGTCTTCTCCAACCATAACCACTGGTAATGTAGGTATTGGCCGCAGGCCATAAAAATCCGGGGATTATATTCAGTGGTTTCGCGTCAGGAACAAACACATCATGACCGCTTGCAATAAAATCGGGATTGGCAAGTTCATTCTCACTGATAATTTTTTTTATGGAAACCCGGTATTTTTTCGCGATTGACGGCAGGTTCTGACCCTTTTTCATAGTATGCAGAATCCCATCTTTATTGGGTATACGAAGAATGGCACCAACCCGAATGATATCATATGAAACCAGGTTGTTGCAACCGCACACAGTATCCATCGATACACCATACTGCTTTGCTATCTCACTCAACGTTTCTCCCTGTTGCACCTTGTGATACCTGATCTGCAGTGTTTCCGGTTTTTCAGGAGTGGTAAAATCAGTTTCGGATGATAACAAAATCTCTTCTTTATGTAAATCATCCAGGGATTCTTTATCATCATACCTGTCGCCAAAAGGTAGAAACATAACCAGGCATAGCAGCATAAACAGGAAAGATGTGCCATAGAGTAACTGTCTTCTTGGAGAAAACCAGTGCCGTGGTACCTTTCTGAGAGATACATTTTTTCTGCCCCTGTAGATGAAAATGATCTCATCTGAGAGAAAGGAAATACTCAGTTTCCCGAGTTTATATGTTCTGGTAAACCACTGTTTCATAATATTCCGGGTCGGAACAAATATATAGTATTGTTATCGGACACTGCCCCCTGCTTATGAAGTTTTTTCAGAATTCTTTCTTGAGGCCGAATTATATGAATCGTCTATCATTTTTTTCACGTCTTTCTTCTGTCCGCCGGTTATAGTAACTAACCCCTGTGATACGACCCCCCGCTGTATGGTTAGAA
>JAGYNX010000020.1 GCA_018399855.1 Spirochaetota bacterium | reverse complement strand
CCCTGTGCCGCGTGATGGAGACATCCCTTTCCCTTGAGATAATGTTTTCTGCACACTTCGCCTGGATAAATTCCTGCTGGAAACAGGAATATCCTGAATATTGGTAAATATTTTCATGACTCCCTCCCTGAACATCACTTAATATTTTTTACCTGAATATTGTGCTTTTGTCAATATATTTGTCATTGTCAGGGAATATACTGTAACTATATAATGGTAACAATATATGATGAATACACTCGCATTGAATATATGCAATTTGCTTGATGATGTGGCCTTTTTTCTTTACAATATAAGCATAGTCACCAGGAGAAATTAAATGAAGATTATACGCATATTGGCAGCTTGTGCCATACTTGTATCGTTTTGCGCATGTGAGAAAAAAGCGGACAATAAGGTGCCCCGCCAGCAAATAACTTCTGATGGGTCCAATGATTATAAGTTTATGTTTAGAGAGGAGATTGAAAAGGACAAAAAAGACAATGAAACTGGAAATCCAGACGTATTCAAGTAAGAAAAGCAAGTATGGGACAGAATGAATTGGTTCAAATAAACAGTGACAACTTACTGACATACCTGCTGCAAAAAAAAGAACCTGTAATGGAAGCAACCGTTTTCAGGGAATTCTTGTCTGAGCAGCCATGGTATGATGATCAGCAAAGTCTTTTTATGAGGCATTTTTCCCTGTTTCACGCGTTGTATAACCTGAAAGTGAATATAGCTATGGATGGATATTATATTCATACTGATCCAATGAGGATGGCAGCGGTACCATATCCGGAAAAGGGATTATGCTATCATTATGATCCGGAAGAAGGTAAATTTTGCGGCAGAATAGTGGGAGATGGAACATATTGCAGGATGCATGAATCCATTTACACCCATGTAATGAAATCCATGGCATATGATCCACTGCGGGAATTCTACCTTGATGAAAAAAATATTGAGTATGGGAAAAGCCGTGAGTTCAATGATATTCTCAACGGTGTGAATACATACGTTATCCATAAAAGGGACGTGGATCATGCCCTTGAAACCTTTAAAATACATAACCCATCCAGAAAAATTATACAGGGGAAATACAGGATCCTGGTGAAACAGTTCCATCCTGACAGGCCCGGGGGTGATCTGAATAAGATGAAGGATATTAACCGGCAATACGCACTGCTTTTAAAAGTATTTACTATTTAATTAGTAAAAATGCTGTTGCGGTTTTCAGATTTCTATCATAAGATGTGCTGATATAATGTGAAATACTGGTACTTTTCTAAAAATAATGTATGCTATGTGATTTTATAGAAGGAGGACTGAAATACTATGAATAACAGGTTTAAATATATCATTCCGGTAATACTTGCAGGAGTGGCGGTTCTTACACTGAATACATTTTCATGTTCTAAGAACCAGTCATCACTGTTTGGTGATATGGACCAGTCGCCCCTGAAGGGAAATGATGCAAATAAATACGCGGTGCAAATGCAGGAAGCATTCATACAGGTGTCTGACCTGTACAGGGAACGTGTTGTGTCAATCACCACAGAGCAGACAGTTCAAATGCCCCAGCATCCATTTTATGATGATCCCTTCTTCAGACAGTTTTTTGGCGCACCAAAGAACCGTCAGCGGGAACGGAAACGTACCGGTCTTGGTACAGGATTTATCCTTTCAGAAGACGGGTACATATGTACTAATCATCACGTGATAGCGAAAGTTGACAAGGTTACCGTTAAAGTGGATGATGAGACCTTTGACGCGAAGGTTGTGGGATCGGATCCCAGGACGGACATAGCCCTGTTAAAGATTGATGTGGGGAAAAAACTGAAACCGGTGTTTATCGGCGATTCAGATAACGTTCAGGTAGGTGACTGGGCAATTGCTATTGGTAATCCTTTCGGTCTTGACAGAACTTTTACGGTTGGTGTTATCAGCGCTACAGGTAGACGTGATGTGGACATGATGGGTGGTTCCCAGTCCCATATACAGACAGATGCTTCAATTAACCCGGGAAACTCGGGTGGTCCTCTCATTAACATTAATGGTGAGGTAATAGGTATAAACAGGATGATCTATTCAAGCAGTGGTGGATATATGGGAATTGGGTTCGCCATCCCAATGAATACTGCCAAATCCATACTGGAACAATTGAAGGAAACGGGAAAGATAAAAAGAGGTTTTATCGGGGTTCAGATAGTACCCCTTACTGAAGAATACGCCAGGGAGCGGGGACTTGATGATACCAGCGGAGCACTTGTTGGCGGAGTGATGGAAGATAGTCCCGCTGACAAGGGTGGAATAAAAGTTGGTGATGTCATTCTTTCTGTAAAGGGGAAAGAGATAGAGTCTTTTGAAACCCTGCTGGATATTGTGGGCAAGGCAAAGATCGGGGAGACACTGAAGATTGTAGTTTGGAGAAACAAGTCCCGTGTAACGCTGTATGTTACAGTAAAAGAAAGACCATAGACCCACATGTAATAACATCAGGGGAACAGTGTAATACCCGGGGTATAATGTATACGCACTCCGGGTATTGCAATAACTACATATCAGGCAGGAAAGCTATGAAAAAAATACTTGGCAAGTTTCAGTATTTCATGGAGAGAAGTGCATATGCGGGCATGGTCACCGGTGCCTTCCTTTTCATTATCATTTTATTTCTCAGTTTTACAACACCGTATCACCTGTTTAAATTAAAATTATATGATATAGCTTTCGAGATAAAACCGTCACCCCCTGAATGGGAATTTATTTCATTCATTAATATCGATGATAATAGTCTTAATAATGTTGGGCAGTTTCCATGGCCTCGTGACATCTATGCCTACGGGATGGAGGTGTTGCGGGAAGCAGGAAACCGTCAAACCACCATGGATATACAGTTTCCGGATGCTTCACCGGTGGGACTGGACATGGAGGCCTACAGGACTTTGCTGGATAATTTCCGTGAAGGAAGCCGTATACAGCCGGCGGATGTATCGGGTCTTTTAATAGATCGGGATGTAATGCTTGCAAACGGAATGAAGTCAGTGGGGAATGTGATAATCCCTTTCTCTTTTCTGAAAGAGGAACTTACCCCACGACAAATGTCGGCTGAGCAAAAAGAACGCCAGCAACGGGCGCGACAGGAATTCATACACAGGTCTTCTGTCCCTGTTCCTGAAAAAAACAGAGAGAAGTTCATGAGTATGGTTGACAGTGAACGGGTTGCAATACAGTACCCAATACCTGAAGTGATTGGAGCCGCGAAAACCTTCGGGTTTGTGGACAGTGATTTTGATATGGACGGTACTGCAAGAAGGATACGGTTGTTGCGAGTATTCGATAATCGCGTGTTCTTTCACATGGGCCTGGTTATGGTTATGGACTTATGTGGAGTTCCCATTGAAGATGTGGAAATACTTCCGGGGAAACGGGTTGTGCTGAAAGAAGCGTTGAATCCGGTAACACATGAGAAGAAAGACCTGGTAATACCCATTGATGGAAAAGGAATGATAAACATCAACTGGGCCGGCCCGCTGGAAGAAACATTCAATCACCTGTCCTACTATGCTCTTCTTGAATACAGCATGGTGGCAGAAGAGGTGCATGGCTTTCTTGACGAGCAGGAAATAGCAATGCAAAAAACTGAACGCAGCGAGTTTATTGGCAAACTGAACGAAGCTGAAAAACTGTACCAAAAGTCAACTGATCTTGGAAAAAAACGTGAATTGTGGCAGTCCATAGTAACATACCGGCACAAAATCGATGTACTTGAGAAAGAATTAATTCAGCCATTGCACCAGGAACTAAAGAGGCTGAAAGATATAGAAAAGGAAGACCCTTCTGCTTCAGATTCTGTGGCCGGTCTATCAAACTTCATTAAAGCCATTAAACTGGTAAGAGAAGTGGAAAACCTGCGGCATCATTCAGCCATTATCGGTCTCACCGCCACCGGAACACAGGATATCGGGGTAACTCCCCTGTCATCCCATTACATGATGGTGGGAACCTATCCCAATGTGTTGAACACTATTCTCCAGAAAGAATTTATAACAGAAGCTTCAGATATGGCTAATTATATTGTCATGCTGCTGATTGCTCTTCTGAGTGGTTTTGTTGTTCAGAAACTTGATGCGAAGCAGTCGATTATTACCATTGTTGTATCCGGTTTCATGTTTTATGGGGTCATACTGCTTATTTTTTCAACTATGAATGTATGGTTTGATCAGCTTGGCATTCTACTCTCCATTCTGCTTCCTTCACTTACTATTGCTTCTGTTAAATTTTTGAAGGAGGAGAGTCAGCGGCGTTTTATAAAGACGGCTTTTGGGCATTATATTTCTCCACGCGTTATTGATGAGATAATTAAAAACCCTGAAACCCTGAACCTTGGGGGTGAGATGCGTCAAATAACCACCTTCTTCTCTGACGTGGCTAAATTCTCCACAATTTCAGAACAGCTTACCCCTCCTGATCTTGTATTGCTTCTTAATGAATACCTGTCTGAAATGACGGATATTATTTTAAAAAATGATGGTACTATTGACAAGTACGAAGGGGATGCGATAATGGCGTTTTACGGGGCCCCTCATTTCCTGGAGGACCATGCCCTTCGAGCATGCCATGGTGCCATGGAAATGCAGAAACGCCTGGCTGACATGCGGGAAGTGTGGAAAAAACAGGGAAAACATGAATTATACGTTCGCATGGGTTTGAATACAGGTGACGCCGTTGTTGGAAATATGGGCTCCCATACACGAATGGATTATACAGCCATGGGTGATTCTGTAAACCTTGCCTCCAGGCTTGAAGGGGCTAATAAGCATTATGGTACATACCTGATGATCAGTGAAGATACCCATACACTGGTGAAAGATGATTTCGGATACAGGGAGCTTGACACCATTCGTGTGGTTGGGAAGGAACAGCCCATAAAAGTTTTTGAACTAATGGACACCTGGGGTAACCTGTCTGAGCAGATGCTTGAAATGCGTTCGAAATATAATGATGGTCTGAAGCTTTTTAAGGAAAGAGACTGGAAGAAAGCCCGGTCAGCGTTCAGGGCTGCTTTGAAAATTATCCCTGAAGACGGGCCCAGCAATACATACGTTACAAGGTGCACCGAGTTTATTCAGAATCCTCCATCAAAGAACTGGGATGGTGTCTACAGGCTTCGGTCAAAATAACCATAGGCAATAATGTTGTAGTCTGCGAGGTGAATTATGAGACAAGAATGGAGTGTAGTAATATACCTGCTGGGGGTTGTATCGGCAGTATATCTTCTTTTTAGATATCTAATTCCTTTTGCCCTCAAGTTTCTCGGGGTTGTGCTGGGTGCGGCTTTTTACCTGATTATGTGGGTTGTAATTGCATTCTGCGTGTTACTCCTGGTTGCATACCTCGTGAACATGACAAGAAAGAGATAACCCGGTTCAAAGAATTTGCTTGATAATTTTATATACCTGTTGCAAAGAGGTGTATAATTTGTTTAACCCGGGATATGTAAAGGCTACGTACAATGAAACCAATTTTTAATGATTATATTATGAGACTTCGGGCGGGATTCGTCATTATCATGCTTGTATCCCTGATGGGTGGTCTGGTATTTGGATATATCCTTTCCGAGGTGCGCAATTTTTCGGGAATAGAAAGTCTGAAAAAATTTCAACCAAGCATTCCCACCAAGATATATGATGTGAATGGTGAACTGATTGCTGAACTTTTTCATCAGAAACGTGATCTGGTGTCATACCAGAATCTTCCACAACCCCTCATCAATGCGTTTCTTGCTACCGAGGACCAGTCATTCTATTCCCATATTGGTGTAAACCCAATGGCAATAGTACGGGCCATGCTGAAGAATATTGCCGCGGGAAGGATCGTTCAGGGCGGATCAACAATAACCCAGCAGCTGGCGAAGAGGCTGTTTACTGAAGGTGAACGTACCTATGCAAGAAAGGCTGTTGAGGCGGTGCTTGCGCTGCAGATTGAAAAGAAATTCACCAAGCAGGAAATACTGGAAATGTATTTCAACCAGATTTACCTTGGACGCGGATGTTACGGGATATCTTCTGCCGCGAAATTGTTCTTTGACAAGGATGTGAAGACCTTGAATGTGGCTGAAAGCGCGGTACTGGCAGCCCTGCCATCCGCACCGGAGGCGTATTCTCCTCTCATGGATACACATGCTGCCTACGAGAAGAACAGGGATATCCTGAACAGGATGGTAGACATGGATTTCCTGACCAGGGAAAGGGCTGATGAAATATACAGGTCTTTCTGGCCTGAGTATGTGCAAAAGATAAAAACTGAATATCCAACGAAAACAGCCTACACACGGGAAGTTGACAAGGCTCCATATTTTACCGATTACGTGCGCCAGATCCTGGTGTCACGATTTGGCGAGGACGCGGTCTATAACGAGGGACTGAACGTATATACAACCCTTAACCTGAAAAGACAAAGGGCGGGACAGAAATACCTGCAAACCGGAATTGAGAAGCAGGATGATATATCTGCAAAAGCTAACCAGTATTATTCCAACGCTGTTGACCGGGGGTTATTCTCCGCGTACAGTCGTTTGCGTACCATCTTCAGCCTGCCGTCTGTACTTGTAAAAAATGATCTTGAAACCAGGTTCAAAAAACGCATGGTTGACAACCTGAATGATAGTCTTGAAGTATTATCACTTATCAGCGGGGCCCCTTCGGTTCACAGGCACGTACAGACATTTCGTGAAATTACCAGTGGTATCTCTACCACGTTAAATGTGGAAGGTGCCCTGATCGCTATTGAACCGCAGAGCGGGTATATTACCACCCTTGTGGGTGGTTCGGGATTTAGCGTTGATAACCAGTTTAACAGGGCAATACAGGCACGACGTCAGCCCGGATCAGCCTTTAAGCCATATGTATACGGGGCAGGGATTGAATCCAGGTTGATCAATGCGGGTATGGCATTGCCTGATGCCCCCATCATGGATATAGATGGTGAAGGTGGCAGCTGGAGTCCGGATAATTACGAGGGAGACTACATGGGGCTTGTGCGGGTTAGAAAAGCACTGGCAGCTTCGATTAATATAATTTCCGTGCGTATATTTGATATTATAGGTGCTGACAGAATAATCGAGTATGCTTCCCGTGTACTCAAGGTGCCCGAGACACGTTTTCATCCAAATCCATCACTGGCACTGGGAACTACAGAGGTTACCCCGTTTGAGATGGCAACCGGATACGCAACGTATGCCAACAGGGGCAGGGAAGTAATACCTTTTGCCATACGATACGTGGTTGACCGGGACGGAATAGAACTTGCCAACATAGAAGAGGAAGTGGGTAATGTGATCGCTGCCAAGGAGGAAGATGGCAGTATACAGGTTATACCAGAGGACGTGGCGTATGTCATGACTTCCCTGATGGAAGGGGTGGTAAACAGCGGTACTCCAACCCGTACCATTCGCGGGGAGGCGAAATTCTACCAGGACTGCGCGGGAAAAACCGGTACAACTTCTAACTGGACAGATGCATGGTTCTGTGGTTTTACACCGGATATCGCGGCGGTTGTGTGGGTAGGATATGATAAGCCATTTATGTCACTGGGAAAACATCAGGCTGGCGCGTCTGTTGCGGCACCCATCTGGGCACGGTACATGAAAGAGATATACAATGGAATGAAAGAGTCGAAGTTCGGGCCACCTCCTCCCGGGGTTTATCACGGGGCGGTTTGCGCGTACAGCGGTTGTGCACCTTCAGAAAAGTGTACGAAAATTGTTTCAGAATTATTTGTACAGGGTGGTGGACCCCGATGCAAGTGTAATGGCGAACATATGCAAATGAAGTCGATACTTGAACGGTACATGGAAAAAGAAGGACTTGTGCTGGAAGAGTAGTAGCGGAAAAATATTTCTTGATATATGGCTGTTCTGTGATATATTAATTAAGCTTAAATAAATATTTATATAAAGGGGATTGCTGGTAACGTTCTATCACAGCAGGAGCAGGGAATGTATAAAGTAGGTGATAAAATTGTGTATCCCATGCATGGAGTAGGCATTATTGAATCAATAGAGCGGAAAGTGGTTTTGGGAAAGAGAACAGAGTATTACATCGTAACAATTATTAACAGCGGCATGAAGGTGATGCTTCCCACGGAGAAAGCCGATGAGATAGGGATTCGAAGGATTATTTCCAAGAAAGAGGTTTCGAAGGTATTGAACTTGTTAAAGAAACTGGACGTAGAAACAGAGGATGACTGGAAACTTCGTTACCAGGGCAACATCGATAAGGTTAAAAGTGGTTCAATATTTGAAGTCGCTGAAGTAGCCAGGGATCTTTACAGAAGAGGCCGGGAAAAAGAGCTCTCCATAATGGAAAGAAAGCTTTATGAAAACGCGTATCAGCTTGTCATTCATGAAATAGCCCTTTCAAAAGATGTAAACATAGAAGAGGCAGGAAATATAGTTTCAGAAGCACTCTCATCTGTGTGATGTAACCTGCATTCCCCATTAAAAACTGTACGTGAGAATGATTCGTTTTTTTTAATTTTTGGATCATCATGATTGTACAGGGCTTAAAATTTTCATTATCTTATATTGTACTGTTGCCGTATGCATGCAGGGCATTACCTGAGACATGCATTTTTTACCGGGTTTATGTAGTATTCCCGGATGAACAAATTATTTAAGAGGTATTATTGATATGATTACTGTATTTAGAGTGTTATTTATTCTTATTTCTGTACTTTTCAGCGGTGTATATTTTATTAATGTTTCAATGAATGCTGCAATTATTGCCGCGGTTACTGCGGCGGTAGTTGCGTTGCTGTTCATTATTGTGGTTGAGTACATTTCTCATACGTTTTCTGCCCGTGTTATTCTTGCTGCCATTCTTGGCCTTATCACCGGCTTTGTTTTGGCCCATTTAATGACGCTTGCCATTACCATGTTACCAATGGGGATCTCTCCTGGCAAGGTATTGGTGTTTAACGCGGTATTGTATCACCTGCTGGGATTCGCGGTGATGATGTTCTTTGTTATCAACAACGAGGAAATTGCCTTTCTGGATAAACTGGTAACCACTCCTCTTGAAGAAGGTCGTGAAGCGGTAATTTCATACAAGATCCTGGATACAAGCGTTATTATTGACGGCAGGATCGCTGATATTTGCGATACAGGTTTCATTGAAGGTATACTGGTAATTCCGAACTTCGTTCTCAATGAACTTCAGATGATTGCTGATTCTGCTGATTCAATTAAAAGGAACAGGGGCCGAAGAGGGCTGGATATACTGAACAAGATGCAAAAAGATCAGTCCATCATGGTTAAAATATCGGATATGGATTTTGTTGAAATTCCAGAGGTTGATGCCAAGCTGGTAAAACTTGCAAAAGTGATGAAGGCAAAGGTAATAACAAATGACTTTAACCTGAATAAGGTAGCAGAATTTCACGGCGTGAAGGTGCTGAATATTAACCAGCTTTCAAACGCATTAAAGCCTATCGTACTACCGGGTGAAGAGATGTCTGTATCATTGATTAAAGAAGGGAAAGATCAAAACCAGGCGATCGGGTATCTTGATGATGGTACTATGGTGGTGGTGGAAAACGGGAGGCCGAAAATGAACCATGAAGTAGATGTGGTAGTTACCTCTGTTCTTCAGACTACTGCAGGGAGAATGATTTTTGCCCGGCTTAAAGAATACTGATCCACAGGTACTTGCTATTTATGGAAGTCCCAGAAAGGAAGGAGTAACTTCATTTATTCAGGAAAGCATTCTGGAGCAACTGGGACTTCCGGTACGCGTATATAAAAAATACGTATATGATGAGAATATCAATCCATGCGTGGCGTGCGGGTATTGCAAACAGCATTTCGGATGTATTTACAACGACAGCATGACTGAAATATATGATTTACTAATTACATCAAACCTGGTTTTAATCACCTCTCCCCTGTATTTTTCAAACATCACAGGCCCCCTCAAACTACTTGTTGACAGGTGCCAGGTTATATGGGAACGCCAGCTGCGTGGAGAGAAAAGTTCAATATATCAAAGAGGATTTTTCTCTGCTGCTGGTGCAGGTTCATATTCGAACATGTTTGTTCCTTCGGTCATTACTATACGGCATTTGTTCAATACGGCAGGGTTGATATATAACGAGGACGAATACGTCCTTCTAGATTCATCACCTCCTGTGCTGAATCTCCCCCAACATCCCCTCATGAAAAAAGTAAAATCTGCAGCTGCTGTTCTGACAAGAGATCTTAAACAACACTGCTTGTGACTTTTTCATGCAGGTAAGGATCCCCTAGTTCACCAAAAGAAAACATTTTAAATGCCCTGTTCCCGTCATAATCAAGTATTCGCAGGTCATCACTTTCGTGAAGGTCCTGAACGACAACATCAAAATGACCTGCATACTTTCGCTTTGCTTCTTCAACTGGAATCTCGTATGCAATGAACTTCGATATGCCTTTTGATTCAAATTTCCTGGTCAGTTGCTCATTCATGAAAATTTCGTGTGAGGTTAGATAGATCAAGGCACCATTTCCTGTTAATAATAATCCCGCTTTCATATCAACCCCCCTTTGATTTTTCTTAAATATACGAAAATGAATGATTGATGTCAATATAATAGATGATTGTGTATATGGGATACAGTTTTCAGTTTATAATACCGATAGAGGTACTAGTATAATCCCTTGATAGCAGGTAGTAGTATGAAATTAATTGCAGAATTAACTCTACAGTGTCAACCTGATAAACTCCCGTTGCTTGTTGAGACCATAAACAATCACAACTGCGAGGTTCGAGTCATTGAATTCAAAGAAGAGCGAAATTCCGGTGGAGTATATTACTGTGAAATAATGTATACCAGGCGGGATTCATATAAAAATCTCGTTGAATGGGGTTTCGATGCACAGGGAATTGTTTTGCTGGAATTGCGGGATATGCTGGGTGAGCAACTAAAAGGTGGACTTATCTCGGTGAGGTCCAGGAGTGACATACAAAATAGTAATGATTATGATTTGAAGGTTCTTGCTCCTTATGCGGTGGCCCTTGAAAAAATTTCTGCACATGAGATGAATGTAGAGCTTCTCAGTATTGAAACGAACATTGGCATGGTAACAGGTTCTCATACCGCCCAGGCTGAATATTCCACAGAAGAGTTGATAATGTATCTGAATTCTGAAAGAGATTCAGCTTTCATGGGCATATCTGTGAATCTCAATGGATATCCATTGCTGGTCCGGTTTGCCCAGGTAGAGGATTTCGTAAAGACCATACGGCAGTTTTCACCAGGTTTTGCAGCCCTGCGGATTACCGGTATAATCTCCACACAGGGATTTGATATATATCAACAGCTTAACGACGAGAATCTGCCACCGGTGCTTCGTCATGAATTGGACGAGGTGCCTCTATACCTTTTTATTGCCATCTCCAGGGCCTTAAAACAAATTGCCAGTGAGGATAACAATACGACTATTGGTATAATTGGAATAGATGCCGCTTCCCTTAGATTAACAAGATTATTATCAGGTGCTGGATACGGGAGGGTGCTTGGATATGATCATAATGAAAGATTGATGCTCAGTTTGGAAAATGAAGGTGGGATGGCTACTAATCCGGAAAATGTATTTGGTAATGCTGATATCATTATTCTATTAAAAAACCATTATACAATAGATGATTTTTATCGGATACAGCCCGGCCAGATAATTTATTACCAGGTTGATGATGATGACATTGATTTTGACGTAGTTGAAGAAAAGGGATTGCGGGGTGCTTTTAAAATTTATACCTCCCGTGCTGCCATGCTGTCGGCAGGGTTGTTGAAGGGAATGATTGATGCTGATATTCGTTTGCTGAGTGATTCAATGCTGATGGGTATCGCGGTTATGCTGGAAAAGAATAAATATAACCTGGATTCAACAGAAGATATGATGGGTCAGGTTCAGGATAAGATAATTGCGTATTGTATGGAAAATGTTTAATGTTTCCTGGTGATCAACCAGTTGATGTTCTTATAAGTTACCGGTGAGAGTTGGTAATTCTTATTGTTATAAGAAATACTGGAGGTCGTTTTTTCCTGTATTTCTGCTGGCATAACATCTTCTGGAATTATTCTTTTTCCCAGGTTCTTCAAGTGTGTGGGTACTGCAAGGTATCCCGAGTGGTTGAGTACCAGGAGATCATCTGGTTTGCTGGCAACGAGAAGATCGTTTTTAATTACGGCGATAAGAATACCTGCCGGTTCGTTATCAATTGTCACAGGATATGAAATAAAAAGAAGAATACCGGAAGACAAACGCGAATACTCAGCTGGTTCATGAATGAAGATTTTCCCCTTGATAGCGTTCTGGTAACATCGAGATAGTGGAGAGTCTTCATCCTGCCGGGAAATAACCGTATTGAACAATACATCATTATGCATGGTATACAGAACCCGTCCACCCCTGTCTGTCAGGATTATATCATGATATTGTTCTATGGTAATCGACTGTATAAGGGCGGTAAGGGATCTTTTTTCCAGGAGGTAATATCGTTTACCACCTGTATTCATGCGCTGAAGATGTGATAAATTTTGTATCATATCATTCTTCTTTACAACAGTTTCTGCTCTTTTCAGGTCTTCTATATACCGATCAAAAAATGAAATAATGAACTGAGAATACGTATCAAGAGATGACAAATCCGTGCTGCCTGGAGCTGTGCTGCATGATAGTATTGATGCGATCAGAAGTATCGATAGTATATGTTTCATATGTGAGAACTCCTGTGTATTTGTTTACTAAATCGATGATAAAACAGGAATGCTTTAGATATTTAATTTGACAAGAACCAGGGAAACTGTTATAGTTTCCATAGTTTCCACTGCCAGAAATAATGACCATATGGGAAGAATCATCAAAAGAAACGCGGGATGAAGCAATGGAAGTTCGTGAGAAGATCATCGAGACGTTCAGGGAACTGATAATGCGATTTGGAGTTCGTGGTATAACTATCGACAGGGTATCAAAAAGATGTGGTATATCTAAAAAAACGTTCTATAAGTATTTTTCCAGCAAGGATGTTCTTGTGAGACTCATTGCAGATCGTATTATAAACAACATGAAGCAGAAATTCAACCAGATATACCAGAAATCAATGAGTCCTGAAGAAAAGTTGAATCAATATTTCCATGAGGCATTTGTCGCAATAGGTGAGGTATCAATGCCTATGCTGCAGGACCTGAAGTTATATTATCCTGATGTAAATGAAAAAATTGTAGAGTTTCGAAAGGCACAGGTGCGTATTATAGAGCAAACTATATGTGATGGAATGAAAAGCGGTAAGTTTAAGAAATTTAATCCTGCCCTGGTAACAAGTTTTATCACGGGTGCTGCCAGTACAGTTTTAAACCCTGACTTTATTCTGGAACACAATATGACACTGGAAGAGACATTAATGACGTTTAAAAACATACTTCTTGAAGGCCTGCTTGTAGAAGTGAATCAAAACAATTACATGAATCATGAAGCGATGTAGCTATCGGGGAGAACTATGGCAAAATATATCGATCTTGTATTAAAAAAACCTGTCTTATTCATCATGGTACTGCTGATCGTGACAGTAATTCTTGGCTCTGGTCTGGGCAAGCTCAGGTTTGACAGTTCTGTAGATGCCATGATG
This sequence comes from Spirochaetota bacterium, assembly GCA_018399855.1. Classification (GTDB taxonomy): domain Bacteria; phylum Spirochaetota; class UBA4802; order UBA4802; family UB4802; genus M55B154. Next base: position 1,833 of record JAGYNX010000020.1, on the reverse strand, counting down.
CCAAAGCGTGACAGTGAATACCTGGAGAACCAGAAGCTTAAAGAGATATATGGTAATAATGGCAAGTTCATGATAATGGGGGTGAGCCCTGATAACCTCTGGAACCATGCAACCCTTGAAGAGATTAATCAACTTATCAATGATATGGAAGAATATAGTGAGTTTAACAAAGAAAAAGAAGACAACAGGTTAGAATCCTTTAAATCTCTTGTGTCAAAAAAATCAATATCATTGCTTGAGTTACGCAGGATTTATAATGATGACATGCCGTATCTACGTCTGATTCTCAGGAAAATGAATACACCGGGTATTGATGATGTACATCTCACACAAGGTGATATGGAAGATATTTATGAAGAACTCCAAAAATCACACCGGCTTCGCCAGAAGGAATTCGTTGATACCATAATATCACCACTTACAATGAAAGATATTGTGGGGGAAGATGATACACTGCAGGCCATACACCTCATACCCCGGGATGAAAATGGTGTTCGCCAGATACCACACACCCGGGAAGAGATTGAAACGTTTAAAGAAAATCTCACCCGTAATCCCGCTTTTGACAGGGGGCTGTATTATCGTGACAGGGAAACAGGAAAAATTACAGATTTTTGTCTTCTTGTCAGGTTTATCAATGTTCGCGACCAGGATGACATTACAGAAGAATTGTGGAACCTTACTAAAAGCTACCATACTCTCAACATAACTGTTCAGGGTATTCCAATTATCAATCATCAGATAAATGAATATATGCAGCACGACCTTGAAACTCATCTCCCCCTTGTATTACTTGTTGTGGTAATGATATTCTTTTTTAATTTCAGGTCTTTCAGGGGTGTAGTACTGCCCTTTGTCACCCTTGTGATGGCTGACCTCTGGGTTATGGGTTTGATGGGGCACCTGGGAGTACCAATGACCGTAATGGGAATTTCAATACCCCCTCTTATGATTGCGGTAGGGAGCTCGTACTCTATTCACATCTTAAACCAGTATTACATAGACTTTGATGATATTTCCAGCCAGGGAAAAAGAAGAGGTCTTCTATTATCAATGTCACATATTTCAGTCACGGTAATGCTTGCCGGGGTAACTACTTTTTTCGGTTTCATGACACTGGCTACCAACCAGGTATCTGCCATACAGGAGTGGGGAATATTCTCAGCCGTGGGGGTTCTGTTTACAATTCTGATATCAACTACCATAATACCGGCCATGCTGGTACTCATGCCCCATACAATGCCCAGGCTCCTTTTGAAAAAGGATAAACGGGTGAGAAAAACCCTGGTTGATATGATTGTGCAGTTTGTAACATGGCTGTCACTAAAGCATTCATTGAAAGTTATTATCGTCGTGGTAGTGCTTATGATTGTGAGTATTGCTGGAATGACCCGTATCAATGTTGAAACATCAATTATCGGGTATTTTAAGGAAAAGGACTATATAATCTCGAGTCTTAAAGAAATTGGCAGCAAATTCGGTGGGGCATACGGATTAAATATTTTAATTAATTCAGGGGAGGTGGACGGGGTTAAAGATCCTGAATACCTTAAAACACTGGAAAGTCTTCGTACATGGCTTGAAGCCGAAGAGAACAGTCATTTAAATGTTGGCAGGACAGAATGTTTCACTGATTTTATCAAGCGTATGCACATGGCAATGAATAACGGTGACCAGGATTATTATGCCATACCTGACAAAAAAATGACCATCTGGGATTACCTTGAGATTTATTCTGGTGAGGATACAAATTTCGACGGCAGGTATGATGAATTTGAACCCTATGTTGATACTTATTTTCAAACGGCAAACATCTTCGCGCGTACCTGGGAA
>JAGYNX010000002.1 GCA_018399855.1 Spirochaetota bacterium | reverse complement strand
AGTTTGTGACCCGTAACGGATTCACCGATGCAAAACAACAAGAAGAAGAACCGGCACCAGAACCGCAGGCAAGAGAGACTTCTGTTGGAGATGAATTATCCAACATGCTCAATCCACGGTATACCTTTGAAAATTTCGTTGTGGGGCCCAACAACCAGCTTGCCCATGCAACCGCCATGTCGGTATCACGGGCACCGGCAACTCAGTATAATCCCCTGTTTATTTACGGGGGCACCGGTCTTGGAAAAACACACCTGATGCAGGCCATCGGTCATCGTATCATGGAAGAACGGCCCTACCTCAAGGTGTTGTATGTGCCCAGTGAACAGTTTATCAACGAGTTTATACAGGCAATCAGGGGCAGCACCCTTACCAGCTTCAAGATTAAATACCGTAATGTGGATATCCTGTTGATAGATGATATTCAATTTATTGAAAAGAAGGAACAAACGCAGGAAGAGTTTTTCCACACGTTTAACACCCTTCATAACAACAAGAAACAGATCGTCATATCAAGTGACCGTCCTCCAAAGGATCTTTCAACACTTGAAGATCGTCTGCGTACCAGGTTTGAATGGGGAATGACCGCTGATATAGATCTTCCAAACCTTGAAACACGCGAAGCAATTCTAAGAAACAAGGCCGAAAGAGAGAACATTGACATCAGTGACGAGGTTCTTTACTTTATAGCCAGGAGAATTAAATCCAGTATACGGGCCCTTGAAGCAGCGCTGGTGCGTTTAAACGCGGTAGCCACATTATATAATGAACCAATAAGCATTCATCACGCGAAAGAACATCTCAAAGATCTTTTTGACGTGGATTCGGGAAAGAAAATAACAACATCTGATATTATGATGAAGGTTTCTGATAAATACGATGTCTCCATTGAAGATATGATTTCAAAGGGGCGTCACAGCAGAATAGTGCAGCCTCGTTTCATTGCCATGTACCTGGCACGTAAGCTGACAGAATTAACCACCGTTGAAATCGGAAAGGAATTCGGAGACAGGGATCATTCAACGGTACTCAATGCCATGGGCAACGTAGAAAAAATGATTAGAGACGACGAAGAATTCAAAGAGATGATAGAGGACATTATCACGGATATACGCAGTTAATGTGCTGTGTATATCCTGTTGATACTATACCCTCTGGTTGTGAATTATTGTTGATAGATTTTTTATTATCATAATTATTATTACATAGTAACAGTACAGGCAGATTCATCAATATCAATACATAATCTATTAACATCCGTTTTTCGTATAAATGTTGAAAGTACCAGTGTTTACAGAGTTATCAACATGTTAACAGACCCTACGGCTACTACTGGTACTTTAATAAAAAATATGTTAATTAATAACAGCTGGAGTTTACAATGAGAATTGAAGCCGACAAGGAAAGCCTGATGAAGGGAGTTAGCATCTCTGACTCGGTTATATCTTCAAAAAATGTTTCCACCATACTTACCAATTGCCTTTTTTCTGTATCCAGTGATCTTCTTGAAATTACTGGTACAGACAACGAGATTGCTGTTATCAGCAGGGTTGATGTTGTTGCGGATGGAGAGATGTCATTCACCCTTAACGGCAAACGTCTTGTCAGCCTTTTGAAAGAGTTTCCAGAAGGTTCTGTTATTCTTGACGTGAACGATTCTTTCAGCGTCAGTCTTACCTCAAAGTCTGGATCCATCAAGGGTGAATATGTAATTGTGGGTACAGGGGGAGAAGAATTTCCTGCCCTTCCCGAAATTGATAAATCAAACCTGATCGAGGTAGACCAGTCCATTATCCTTGAGATGATCAAGAAAACCATTCATGCCGCGGCACATGATATTGTGAAACCGGTTTTCAACGGCCTGTATTTTGTTTCAGGTGGAGAAAACAAGTTAAGTGCCGTTGCCACTGATTCCCGCAGGCTGGCATTGATAGACAGAACTATTAATAACAATATTACAATGGACAATGGTGTGGTTATACCTCTTAAAACCATACACGAGCTGATTCGTCTTCTTGGTCAAAAAGAGACCTGCATGATGTCCTTTGATAACAAGCAGTGTTATTTCGAGATTGGAACTACAGAAATTATTTCACGTATAGTTGAGGGACAGTTCCCTGATTATACACAGGTTATTCCCAAGGATTACATACTGAAAGTCGTTGTTGAAACAAAGAAGTTCAGGGAATCATTGAGCAGGGTTAGAATTTTCACCAGGGAACCTTCCTGGAAAATACTATTGCACTTCAACGGAAATGTCATGACCATTGAGGCCAACACCCCTGATCTTGGTGAAGGGAAAGAGGAAATACAGGTTGAATGTGATTCTTCTGAAGAGATTACCATTGGTCTTAATGCCCAGTTCCTGATGGATATATTAAGAGATGTAGATGCCTATTCGGTTACTATCGGGGTGACAGGGGTTATGAGTCCTCTTACCATTGTACCAGAAGGTGATGATGAGTACCTGACAGTTATTATGCCAATACAGGTAAAATCATCCTGATGGTGATGAATAAAAATATATATCCATATGCATGTGTCTACACTAACATTAAAAAATTTCAGAAATTATGAAAACCTGACCCTTGATTTTTGTCCCGGAAATAATTTTATTACCGGCCAGAATGGTACAGGGAAAACAAATATTATTGAAGCCCTGGCTGTATTATCACAGGTTAAATCCTTCAGAAATGTGCCCGACACCGAGATTATACAGTGGGGACATGAACAGTATTACTGCAGCGCTGAAGTGAAAGATACACAATACCAGCGGTTTGAGATAGGATGCGCAAAATATGGTGAAATTATAAAAAAAAAAGCTAAAATAGATGGTAAGGAAGAAAAAAAAATATCAGATTATTTTGGAAAGCTTGTTACCGTAATTTTTTCCCCCGGTGATACCATACTTGTATATGGATCACCAGATATACGAAGACGTTTCTTTGACGGTGTAATATCCAAGATTGATACAACTTATATTGACCATTTACAGGAATTCAGGCGAATCTTAAAAAATAGAAATTCGCTTTTAAAAGATATTCGTGATGGAAGTAAAGATGCCAGGGACCTCGATGTCTGGGATCAGATGTTTGCTGATTCATCATCTGTGATCATGGCCAGGCGAAGTGACACGGTTGAACGATCAATGAAGCTTTTTCAGAATGCTTATGCATCAATTTCCGGGTATGAAGATATCCCATTAATGAGATACCGCCCATCCATGAAAAGCTTTGATAAAGATGCGCTGGAAGTATTGCTGAAAAAGAACAGGCTACGGGATATACAGTCGGGAACAACAACATCAGGACCCCAGCGGGATGATTTTATACTGGAAAGCAGTGATGGCAGGGGATTTGTATATTATGCATCAGAGGGCCAGGTAAGAATGGCTTCTGTATCGTTAAAGATAACTGAAATGCAACTGGTTGAAACACAAAAAGGGGTGAAACCCATACTGCTGGTTGATGATATAATGTCACAGCTTGATGAACGTCGGAGACATAATGTTGTTGCATTTTTTCAGGAAGAAAATCAAATAATATTTACCATGGTTGATGCCGCAAGGATATGGGGAAGCAGGAAAAAGGAACGTGAATTTTATATAAGAGAGAACTCCCGGGTGGAGGTGAAATCATGAGATTCAGGCTGGGTGAGAAAAGGGAATACAGAACCAGGTCGTTTAAATCCCTGCTTTCCTCTGTTATTCATGATTTTAATCTTGACGAAGAGTATGTTTTGGGACAGATACAGGTAGTATGGCCCGATGTTGTTGGAGAAATAATCGCAACTCATTCTGTCCCCAAGAAAATAATTAAAAGTACCCTGTACGTAAGCGTTGATCATCCGGTGTATGCCAACGAGTTAGCAATGATACAAAACAGTATCATTGCCTCTTTACAGGAGAAACATAAGCTTGTGATGATACAACATATGCGAACAGACATAGAACGGATAGAGGGGAATAGCACGCAGGGTAAGGGTTTCAGGAAGAGGTAGCCATGTTTATACATGTGGGTGAAAGAAAAGTAATATCTGACAAAAATATCGTAGGAATTTTTAATGCTGAAACCATTTCCATGTCAGAAGAAAACGTACGCTATATGGGGCACCTTGAAGATGGTGTGAAAACGGTTGTTATTGACACCATGGATACAATTATTACAAGTGGCGTGAGTTCATTTACCGTAATTAAGCGAATTAATATTAATAAAGACTGTGTGTGGAGTAGAGCAGATGAGTAAGGAATATGGTGCAGATAAAATTCAAGTTCTTGAGGGACTTGAAGCGGTAAGAAAAAGACCGGCGATGTATATCGGTTCTACTGATGGAAACGGGCTTCATCACCTGGTATACGAGGTGGTGGACAACTCAATAGACGAAGCACTTGCGGGACACTGTGATACCATCGTGGTGACAATACGCAGTGATAATTCAATCGAGGTTATAGATAACGGGCGGGGAATACCGGTGGAGATGCATTCGGTATATAAAAAGTCTGCCCTTGAGATTGTCATGACGAAGCTGCATGCGGGCGGAAAATTTGACAATAAAACATACAAGGTATCCGGCGGTCTTCATGGTGTGGGTATTTCTGTTGTGAACGCCCTTTCTGAAACTCTCGATGTTGAAGTATCAAGAAATAATAAAAAGTATACACAGAACTATGTGCGGGGAATTCCAAAAAGCAAGGTAAAAGAAGCAGGGGCATCGAAAAAAACCGGGACAAGGATCTGGTTTAAACCTGATACAGAAATTTTTACTGACCTTGATTTTAATTTTGATACCCTTTCAAAACGCCTTCGGGAACTTGCCTTTCTGAATGCCGGTATAAAGATAATACTTCGTGATGACCGGGGAAAGGGTAAAGAGAACGTGTTTCAGTTTAAAGGTGGTATTATATCTTTTGTGCAGCACCTTACCGAAACAAAGACCTCCATTACGAAAAAACCCATATATTTTCACAGTGAAAAGAACGATGTGGATATTGAGGTTGTAATTGAATATATTGATGCCTACACAGAAACAATTTTTACTTATGCCAACAATATAAATACAAGGGAAGGGGGGACACACCTGATAGGGTTTAGATCAGCTCTTACCCGTGTGTTGAATGATTTTCTCAAGAAAGAAGGCTATGAAAAAAAATTAGCCCAGCTTTCCGGCGATGATGTGCGGGAAGGGCTCGTATCTATAATAAGCGTAAAACTTCCAAACCCCCAGTTCGAGGGACAGACGAAGATGAAGCTTGGAAACGGTGAAGTTAAAGGATTGGTTGAATCGGCTGTTCATGAAAACCTGGTATATTTTTTCGAGGAGAACCCCCAGGTTGTCAGAAAAATTCTTGAAAAATGTATTCAGAGCGCCCATGCCCGTATAGCCGCAAGAAAGGCACGAGACCTTACCAGGAGAAAGAGCGCCCTTGAAACAGACACACTGCCTGGAAAACTTTCGGATTGTTCAGAGAGGGATCCTTCACAGACTGAGCTGTACCTTGTTGAGGGTGATTCTGCCGGTGGTTCGGCCAAACAGGGCAGGGACAGGCGGTTTCAGGCAATTTTGCCCCTCAAGGGTAAAATTCTTAACGTCGAAAAGGCCCGTCTTGACAAGGTACTGTCAAACGAGGAAATAAAGACTATCATAACTGCCATAGGTTCGGGCATAGGGGAAAACGATTTTGACATAAGCAGGGCACGCTATCACAAAATAATAATAATGACAGACGCCGATGTTGACGGTTCACATATTCGAACATTACTGTTAACTTTCTTCTTCCGATATATGCCGGATCTTATACGTAACGGGTATCTCTATATTGCGCAGCCACCGTTGTACAATATACGGATAGGTAAAGAGGTTCATTACGTGTTCAATGATGAAGAAAGGGACAGGTTGTTCAGTGAATATGACAGGAATACATCAAAAGTCAGCATGCAGCGGTATAAAGGTCTTGGTGAGATGAATCCTGACCAGCTATGGGAAACAACCATGGATCCAGAAAAGCGCATGATGCTGAAAGTAACACTTGAAGATGAGGTAGAAGCCGAGGAGACATTTTCCATACTAATGGGTGATGCGGTTGAACCCCGGAGAAAGTTCATCGAGGATAACGCAAAACACGTGCAGAACCTCGACCTGTAAAATTCACAGCTAACCAGGGTGACCAACCGTTACACGGGTACGTTTATTCTGTGTGAAAATGTTCAGGTGGTTCTATTAGAAATAATTTTTTTATATATTGGAGTTAATCTGTCGTGGCTGAAAAAGGTAATAGTAAAGATAAGAAAAAAGATAACGAGCAGGGTGATCTTTTTACAAAGGTGTATAATGTCGAGATAGAAGACTCAATGAAGCGCTCATACCTGGATTATGCCATGAGCGTAATCGCCGGTCGAGCCCTTCCTGACGTGCGGGATGGGTTGAAACCGGTTCACCGGCGAATTCTTCATGCCATGAATGAACGGGCGTGGAGAAACGATAGACCGTATGTAAAGTCGGCGAAGATCGTGGGTGAAGTTATTGGTAACTTTCACCCCCATGGTGATGCAGCAATATATGACACCATTGTAAGGCTTGCCCAGAATTTTTCAATGCGTCACCGGCTTGTTGACGGGCAGGGTAACTTCGGTTCGGTTGATGGTGACCCCGCCGCCGCGTACCGGTACACCGAGGCTCGCCTTACCGCCATTGCCCAGGAATTACTCAAGGACATAGATAAGGAAACGGTTGATTTTATTCCAAACTTTGACGAGACCAGGCAGGAACCAGTGGTTCTTCCATCTGCTTTTCCTAACCTCCTGGTAAACGGATCATCCGGTATCGCTGTTGGCATGGCTACCAATATTCCTCCTCATAACCTTGGGGAGATAATTGACGGTACAATTTCTCTTATTGATGATCCGGATATCACCCCGAAACAATTGATGAAAATAATAAAGGGTCCCGACTTTCCCACAGGGGCCATAATCATGGGTACCGATGGCATTTACAAGGCTTACACGAAAGGTAAGGGAAGTGTTATCGTTCGTTCCAGGCTGGATGTAGAGGAAGGGAAACGGAACAAGGAGTATGTAATTGTAACAGAACTTCCCTACCAGGTAAACAAGGCTTCACTGATTGCCCGTATCGCAGACATGGTGAACAACAAGTTGTTAGAGGGTATAAATGAACTGCGGGATGAATCTGATAGAACCGGTCTTCGAATTGTGATCGGTCTTAAGAAGGACGCCAATAGCAGTATAATAATAAACCAGCTGTACAAGCATACCCAGTTACAATCCACCTTTGGTGTGAACATGATGGCACTGGTGAACGGTGAACCCAGGATGCTTAACTTGAAGGAGGTGCTGTCCCATTACATTCTGCACCGGAAAACCGTTATTGTACGGCGTACCCAGTATGAGCTAAGAAAAGCTGAAGAACGTGCCCATATACTTGAAGGACTGAAGATAGCCCTTGATAATATTGACGAAGTAATTAAGATCATAAGGGCATCAAAGACAGTTGATGAAGCCAGTAAAAACCTTATCAAACGTTTCAAGTTTTCTGATGTGCAGGCAAAAGCTATTCTTGATATGAGATTGCAGCGCCTTACAAGTCTTGAAGTACAGAAGATTGTGGATGAATTGAAGCAACTGATGAAGCTTATTGCAGAACTCAAGGCTATATTAAAAAGTGATAAAAAAATTCTAAACATCATAAAAGAAGAGCTTCAGGAAATAAAAAATAAGTACAGTAATCCCAGGAAAACCGAGATACTGGCAGGTGGAGATGCTACCACAAGTTTCGATGTTGAAGACCTTATCGCGGAAGAAGACATGGTTATTACCATTTCCAATGATGGTTTTATTCGCAGGCTTCCGGTTGATACGTTTAAAAAGCAGCGTCGGGGCGGAAAAGGAGTAACCGGGGCCGCCTTGAAGCGGGAAGATTATATTTCGAAGATGAGTATTGCTTCCACCCATGATACACTGTTCTTGTTTTCCAACAAGGGAAAGATATTCGGTATGAAAATATATGAAATACCGGTTGCGTCTAAAACCAGCAGGGGTAAATCGTTGAAGGGCATCATCAACCTTTCAAGCCAGGAGAATATTACCGCCATATGTGCTGTTCCTGATTTTAACGATGAAGACTTTCTCTGCATGGTTACACGGCATGGCATTATGAAAAAGACCGCGGTAAAGGATTTTGCCAATGCCAAGAAGGGTGGAATTATAGCCCTGAACCTGAAAAAAGATGATGAACTGGTAGATGTGAAGTATGTGCATATGAATGATGACGTGGTTATCGCAACCAGCCATGGATTGCTTCTGCGTACCAATATATCCAAGATGCGCTCCATGGGCCGAAACTCTGCAGGTATAATAGGTATGCGCCTTGCAAAGGATGACGAAATTATTGGCATAGACGTGGTAAACCTGAAAGCAGACCTTTTCATGGTAACAGAAAAAGGTTTCGGGAAGAAGGTAAGCTATAAGAACTTCGCCACCAGGGGACGGGGTGGTAAAGGAATGACTTACTTCAAGAAGGGGGCAAAAAATGGAAACGCGGTGGGAATTCATACCGTTTTTCCGGAAGACGAGATAATCATTGCCTCAAGAAAAGGTATGACCATACGCCTTCTTGCAAAGGATGTATCAACACAGGGGAGAACCACGATGGGGGTCACCCTGCTCAGCATAGACGATGATGACGCGGTTATAGATTTCGCGGTAATCTTCGAAGAAAAAGAATAACCTGATGGGGTTTACCACAGAGGTACAGAGACACAGGGGTTATATGTAAAAGGATTACCGCAGAGGCGCAAGGGACGCTAAGTACGTAAAGAGATATAGAATTTATTCATACAAAACAAGGGGCTTAAACCCCTTGTTTTTTTTTACTTTGCGATCATCACAGACTTAACGTCTCTCTGCTATTAATTTTTTGAAATAATAACTCTGTAACTCTGTGCCTCTGTGGTGAAGTATGTATTTTATTCCTGCACCATGTAACTGGTGCGGTATCGTTCCATTTCCTGTATATTATTCAGCATTGAGATGGCCCGTGTCTTTGATGGTATGGGGCCAATTCGTACCCTGTAAAAAGTTTTCCCGCTCACTTTTGCCCTGTCAATGAAGGCGTCAAATCGAAGTCGCTTCAGCCGGCCAACTTCACTTGATGCTTTTGTGCTGGTATCAAATGAGGCGACCTGAATCACGTACTGGCCCCTTGGTATTGCCTTGTGTACGGGTTTTTTGTGGGTAGAGGAAACCTCTACAACTTTCTTTTTTCGGGTGGTTTTTTTGGGATTTTCACTACGTGCAATTTTTTTAGATTTTTTTGGTGCACTGGATTTTTTTTCGGGTTCGATCTTCTTTGGAGGCACCACCTGTTCAATAACCTCACGGTTGAGAACATCCTCTGTATCCCCGCTATCCTTTCCTGAATCGGCGATATTTTTTCCACTTTTATCTATGTCCCCTGAATCTTTATCATGACCTGGCATAAGCATGTTTTCCTTTTCCTGGTCCATGATCAGGGGATTAGTTGAAGAATCCAGAAGTGATGATTCACCCGGCAGCGAGTTAAAAGATCCATCTTCCAGTCCGGGAGGTAAAAGTGTATTTTCCCCGGAAGCCATACTGGAGGGGCCTTTATTACCGCTCAAATTCATTCCCAGCAGGAAGGTGACAATCACGATACCGATAACAACCGAGCATATGATAATTATTCTCGGCGCATCAAGGTGAAGGAGGTAGACACTCTTCTCCTTTACCGGTTTTTGCTTTTCATATTCAAAATGTTCCATATTTCTTCTACCTGTTTCCTGGTATTTTCGGGTGTACCTGAGTTATCTATTACATAATCGGCCAATTTTTTCTTTTCATTGAGTGAAATTTGGTATTTCAATCTTTCCTGTATCTCCTCCCTGGATATACCGTCACGCTTCACTCCCCGGTCGAGCACCTGGTCGGTTTCGGCTACTACCACTATATTTGAATCCATGAACCGGTCAAAACCGCTCTCAAACAGCAGGGGGGTGTTGATCATGAATATGCATCCGGGATTTTCTTCGACGATATCCATGGCTCTTTGCAGAATTAATGGATGGGTAATGCTGTTTAACTGCTGCACTTTCTGATCATCTTTAAAAACCACGTTTGCCAGGTAGCGGCGATTGAGTTGACCATCTTCGCTCACGATATCATCTCCGAATTTCTCTACCAGTTTCTGTAATCCACCGGTTCCGGGAGCCACCACGTCCCGGGCCAGAATATCGGTATCGATGACAATAGCGCCAAGCTCTTCGAACATCCCGCATACGGTGCCCTTACCAGATGCAAAAATTCCTGTTACTCCCACTTTCATTTTTTTCTCCTGTGTATAGAAAATTACTTTGTAAAATCATAAAATAAACGCAATGCCTTTGCCCTCATCTTTTTTTCCGGGTTATGGAGTGATTCGTTAATAATACGGGTCTGTATGGTGTGGTCTGTGAAAACTCTGCTAATCTCCTGCAGGGATACTGTCCTGTCAAGGGGCTGTAAACCCGTCAAGAGCCGGTTACAATACGATTTTTTCGATAGTGTAACCCGGGCGTAGCTGCGAATGAATTCAGCGGGGTCTGTGCCCTGTATGGATTTCAGAGCCAGCCCGGGCCCATGCGACTGGTATACCGTGTTGCCGGTATCACCGGCCAGTGATTCAATAGTATCCATGTACTGAAGAAATGATTTCCTGGTGTGCAGGCCGTCGCGGATGATACCTCCGGATGACTGCATGATGTATTCCATGTTAAGGCCGGGAGCGGTCAATACACGGTTTGCCCGGGTCCTGTAGGTGTGCTGGTACTGGCTGTCAGATGCGTAAATCTTTAAACCGGGAAATGAGAAATCAAGTCCCGTTATCAGTACGGGATCAAAGCCCGCTTTTTCGGCAAATAGTATGGCATCCCCTGCAACCGTTCCCGTTTTGCTGTCAACCGAACCGATGACGCGTGGGTACATCTCCTCGATGGCCTGTGCCGTGGGGTGGCTGTTAAGGGACAAAAAGGTATACGGGTACCCCATGGTGGCAGGATGTGACGTTGCCGCCCGCACATGAATAGTATCGGTATTATTCCAGTTGAATGTGTGGGCGTTTACCTGTGACTGTGGATCAATCGAAAGGCATACATCCGGCACAATACCGAATGCCCTACAGGAGTGCAGGGCAGAATCCACGGCGATTATGTACACATGCTGCTGACTGCGGGCAATGAGGGACAGGTGGCTGTCAAGGGATGGACCGGGTATAAGAATGATTGCAGGCATATCATTAAAAGTGTTATATAACGCGGCTACTGGAAATACACGTGACAGTTGCTGCAGGTTCATGAGCCCGTTTTTCAGGTACTTCCACCCCAGCGACATGCGGGTGATAAGATTACCGGATTTACGGGTGATAAGATTACCCAGTGCCTGTCGAATCTCGTCATAGTAACGGGAAAAGGCACGTATAGAAGGGGGGTGTTCATACACCTGAATCCCCCTGGCATTGTCAAAATCAAGTGTTGCAGAAAGAAATTCAAGCACCGTGCCGGCATGCTGGCCGGAGATGAGGTGTACATTACTGTTGTGTAACAGGGCTGGACAGGTAAAATTTTCTGCTATTTCACCCTGAATATCAAGGTATTCTACCAGGAGCACCTGTCGATACCTGTCAATGGATTCAAGAACCGGTGTAAGGTGATATCCAAGACCTGTTCCCAGCACCACCAGCACATCATACCGGGCAGGGTCGATGCTTTCTGCCGCAACACCGGCTTCCCTTGCGGGGTCATAGCGGCTGTGCAGGTAGACACGTGAACCTGATTCATCAATGACAGAAAGGGTTGGTGCCCCGTTCCTGGCTTTGTCCAGTGAATATGCCAATGAATTCTCTTCCATGAATAAGAAATAATTGTAATAAAATATTGCGCTATCCTGTATTTAATGCATAATGGATATTGCACCATACGCTACTGTCATCGACATTTATCGAGGCAAACTTCTGAAAAAAAGTAACGGTATTATGAAGGTTATTGATTTTCATACCCATATCTTCCCCCCCGACCTGGTGAAAAACAGGTCACGGTTTTTGGATGATCAACAGCTGTTCTGTATATACGACCAGGAGCGGGCAACGATGGCAACCCTTGAAGACCTGCTGCAGGTAATAGAAGAGGATGACCTGCAGGGTGCAGTGGCCATGGGCTTTACATGGCAGGTTCCCCTTTATGCTGAAATGCATAACCGTTATCTTGCCGCGGCCTATGAAAAAAGTGAAAAGAAAGTATGGGCCTTCGGCTCTATTGCCCTGGAAAGCGGCAGCATACCCCGACAGGTGGCCGCAATTCATGAAATGGGACTTCACGGGGTGGGGGAGATATCGTTTTACCGGGAAGGGATGAAAGGTGATAATCCACTTATATTGAGAACAGTACTTGAAGAAGCCGCCCGGTACGGGCTGCCGGTGTGCGTGCATGTGAACGAACCCGTTGGGCATGTATACAAGGGAAAATACAGTCCTGATATAGATATACTCTATGATATAGTAAAAGAATATACCGATGTACCGATTATACTCTCACACTGGGGAGGGGGACTACTGTTCTACGAGTTGATGCCCGAGGTGCAGGCAGCCCTTTCCCACGTCTATTACGATACCGCGGCAAGCCCCTACCTGTATAACGAGAAGATATACCGCATGGCCGTTGATGCCTGCGGACCGGAGAAGATTCTTTTTGGCACTGACTTTCCCCTGCTAAAGAGCCGCAGGTACCTGGAATCCATTGGGAGAATGGTAGAAGACCAGTCAGACCGTTCAATGCTATTATATAACAACGCACTGCGGCTGCTTGAAGCCAGGTGGTGAGTGGCTGGTTATACAAGAATCATCAGCAAAAGTGATCCCGCAATTAGAAACACTGCCAGCATACCGACGATAATCATGGCATTGGCATTCAACGACTTCTTTGGGTTTGTCTCCATTATATGGAATGACAGGGTGCATAACACCTGGTAGGTGATCAGGTATATGGCAATGATCACAATGGACACAATCACTCCCATGGCAAGGAGTATACTGAGACCAAGTTTTACCTGTGGGGGAAAACCCGTTGCCGCGGCCTGCGGGTCTGTAACCTGTGCCAGGATAGAGACAAAAAACTGGGGAATTACCGAATAAATTGAGGTATCAGCAAGCGCTGCCACTGAACCGAGAAAAAAAGATGTAACCCCAATGGTAATGAGAAGAACAACCAGTACTGTGAGCATGCTGATGATGCGTGAGAAACATATATACAGGAATATAGTGAAATTCTCCCTGATAATGAATGAAAAATAATTATTGATGGTATCACGTAATGTACGGGTTTCATAGGCAAGGAATGCGCAGGTAAGCTGGGGAGACGCGGAAAACACGATAAATATAACAAGAAAAGGCAGCAGTATGGGGAAAAGTATACCGGCATAGATGAGTCCGTATGTCTTTAAAAAGGAAACAGGGAGAAGCAGTACATACAGTATAATAGGAAAGAAGGCAAGCAATAGCAATACAGGAAAGCTATCCCTGAAATGTGGTGTAATGGAAGAAAGAGAACGGTCTTCATGGAAACGGATCCTGTTGCTGGTAAATGCCGCCATATAGAATGAGGCGATAAGAAACAGAAGATACAGAATGGCAAGTACAACTGCGATAAGTCCACCCGCAACCATGGGATGGGCAACCAGGTAGTTCATGTTCTCACGGAAAATGAACAGGGATATGGTGCCTAGTAATAAAGATACTATGAGAAACAGTACAGATATTAAAAGCAGCCTTGCACTGCAGCTGAAAGGAATGGCCTCCCAGAGTTCACCCACCGTGCCCTTTAATGAGATGGCCCGGGTTCGCCTGTCGATGATTACCCTGTGTCCGCAGTTATCACAATAGAAGTAGGTTTTCTTCCCCTGCACATCCTGGTCTGGAAGATTGTATTGGTGGGAACATTGTGGACATTTTACGTTCATCGCATGACCTCGAAATTGTGTTATTCTGTATACAGGTCGCTGTACATCTTCATTCTGAGTTTCCCAAGCTTTGCCTTTAATTGCGGATCATTCTCAATTTTTTTCTGGTACCTGTTATACTGGTCAACGGAGACCCCGTGCTTTCGTATGATACGATTTCTTGTCTCTTCTTTCATGTCTGATTCAAGAATCCTGGTTTCGATTTGTAAAAAAAGTTGCGGTGTAATATTTTTTGCCTTGCAATCCAATTGAGCAATAAAAGTAACAAGTATGATAGACATAATTAAAATGAATATACGCATAAAAACTCCACATCTGGTTTTACAATTAATGGTGGTTGCATGATGGCGAAAAGTCAAGAATAAATGTTGCTTGATATATTGGTGTGTTGTTGTGAATGTGATACTTTATCAGGTATACAATACTTTGCAAGGAGCAGTGTATGATCCCAATTAAACGGCTGAAAGAGCTTAGCCAGGCAGAACTTGATGGTCTTTTCAATCGTTTCGGTGAAGATTTCAGCAGTATAATGTTACGCGACGTTGTCCCCATAGTAACAGCGGTGCAGGATAAGGGTGACCGGGCGGTAAAAGAATATACCATGAAGTTTGACGGGGTACAGCTTGACTCGGTGATGGCAACCGAGGAGGAAATTGAAAATGCATACCGCAATACATCTGAGAAAGTGCTGGATGCCTTTAAAATGGCCCGTGACAATGTGGGGGATTTTCATACACATCAGAAGCGGGATTCAATTATATATACCAGGGATGACGGAACCACGCTGGGGATGATGTACCAGCCTATCGAGAAGGTTGGTATATACGTACCCGGCGGCAAGGCCTCCTATCCTTCATCGGTGGTAATGGGGGTGGTGCCGGCACAGATAGCCGGGGCCAGCGAGATAACCGTGATTACCCCCCCTGATGAGAATGGTGGAGTTCCACACATCATCGGTGCGGTATGTCATGTGCTGGGTGTAAAGAATATACTCAAGTCTGGGGGAGCCCAGGGCATCGCCGCGGCGGGATTTGGAACGGAAACGGTGCCGGCAGCAGATATCATAGTTGGCCCGGGGAACATCTATGTGACCGCCGCGAAGACATATCTCTTCAGCCTGGGGGTCATTCAGATAGATTCCATGGCGGGGCCAAGCGAAGTGCTGGTTATCGCCGATGAATCCGCCAACCCCGAATGGGTGACCACCGATCTGCTTTCACAGGCTGAACACGAAGAACGGGCAATCGCGGTATTGATCACTACCTCCCCAGAGCTGGCAGAGAAGGTGCAGCAGGGGATAACCCGCGATATTGAAAGCGGATCAGGACGCCACCAGATCAAGAAAACATCCATTGAAAACAGCGGCCTTATTCTGCTGGCAGATTCACTGGAGGAATGCATCGAGTTTTCAAACAGGTACGGTCCCGAACACATGGAACTGATAGTACACAATCCGCTGGAACATCTTACATCCATTAAAAACGTGGGTTCCCTTTTCCTGGGGGGACATGCGCCGGTGGCTGTGGGTGATTATTATTCCGGGACAAATCACGTACTTCCTACCGGTGGTGCGGCCCGCTATTCATCCGGTCTTGGGGTTGAAACCTTTTTGCGCCGCACCTCTTTTCAGTTTCTCACTGAAGGGGCGTTAAAAAAGTCGAAAGAGTATATTACAACCATGGCAGAAGTGGAAGGGTTTGACGATAAACACGGGGGTTCTGTCAGGATTCGCTTTGATCCCGGGAAATAATGGTAAACTTGATACGTACCGTTTTCATGGTAAAACTGGTAAACCGGTCGGGCCGCATACTGAGAAGGTCTACGTCTACATAGGTCTGGTCGTTCAGTCCCGGCGGGATATCCACCTGTAGATTGGTAGTGCTTGCGATGCGTCCGATACCATGACAGAGATGACAGTCGCGGTCGCTGCCGTAACACAGTGGGCAGCTTACCCTTGATGGCAGTTCCACGAATGCCAGGGCCCCTTCTTCCGCTTCACGGGGGGTTATAAAAATTTCGATATCCTGCCCGAAATTGTATATACGGTCACGCCGCCGTATCTTCTTGCTCAGAAGCCGTGAACGCAGAAGGTCTTTAAGCGAGAATGAATATTTAACCCTTTTTCGGGGAACAATATGCCCCACTACCGCAGCTTTGATATCATGCTGCCTGAGCTGAGAATCATATTGCAGCCTGCTGTGTTCGTCTATCAGTGTGCGGTATGCCTGCACCAGGATTCCCAGTTCCTCCCTTATCACCATGGAGTCTGTGCCGGTAATATCCGGGTGAAGAAGCTTCACCATGCTGCAGAAAGACGCGCGAATAGCATCCCGGGAGGCTTCAGGGGATATGTTCAGCAATGAATAATAATTGATGAAATTGCCGCTGGTATTATAATGTATACAGGTCATTGGGATATTTTTCCCCGTGCATCATGGTATAGGGAAAATATATTGTGTATTTTCCCGTTTAACAATCAAAAATACAGGAGTACCTGTTTTTTTATGTCATCTTCACTGTGTCAACCTGGAAAAAACCTGGGATGCAGCGCCTGTTGCGGCATCTTTAACCTGCAGGATATATCACGTGAGAACTGTGACCGTGTATTGAAATACTTTACCGGGAACTATGTTCATGGATCATGCCCTGACACCGGTGATGGGGTAGCAGTGCCATGTACCGGGAATGAGACTGTGGTGCGGGACTTCACGTCCCATATCTGTCCTTTCCAGGGGTATCTCTCATCCGGAAAGCCTGGATGTCTTGCCCATCCCCTGGTGCACCACGGTGATGAGGGCAGGCACCTGTCACTTTTTGGAAGCAAGATCTGCGGTGAATTTCTCTGTCCTGCCCATTCCATTCTTGACACGCACATGCGTCAGATGCTGATAGACTGTGCTGATGACTGGTATGTATACAGCGTGGGGATAATTGACCCGTTGTCTTTTACCTGGATCGTAGAGGAATGCAGGTCACTACATGGACAGGTGAGGGGCGGTAAAAGGAACCCCGTAGCGGGGGCACTTGAGATACATGCAGCATATCTCAACAGCCGGAGTATACCGGTATTCCATTATGGTCTTTCCGAGTATACTGCCGCGGCCGTTGATTTTTCCCTGGCGTCACCAAAAGAACACATGGATGAAGAACGAAATGTTATCAAGTCCTTCATTTCAGGGGTGTAGGATAATCAGTTTTTCTCTCGTATTATATCAACCACCTCGCGTACCTGCTGGGCTGAGTTTTTATCCATTACCAGTATATCGTTACCGGCCTCAACTACCACCACGTCATTCAGGCCTACAACGGCGATCCTTCGCTGTTCGGTAAAGACTGAACAATCGCGGGAGTTGTGAAACAGCACCTTCTCCGGAGTCGGGGTTCTGTTCATGCAGTCATCGGGCTGAAGAATGTCATCGATGGATGGCCAGCTGCCAAGATCAGCCCAGCCGAACTCGCCGGGAATGACTACCCTGCGGTCTGCCTTTTCCATGATTCCGTAGTCGATGGAGACCGATTCAATGGTCTCGAATACCTTTTTTTTGACTTCCCAGGCTTTTCCGCTGCTTACTGCAAGCTCTTCAGTATCAAGATTGCGCATGGGTTCGAAGGCGTTATACAGTTCGGGCATGAGTTTTTTGAAACATTCTATAATAACCGATACTTTCCAGACAAAAATGCCGCTGTTCCAGAAATAGTTACCCTCTAACAGGTATTTCTTGGCAGTTTCAAGGTTTGGCTTTTCAACGAACATCTCCACCTGCTTGGTTTCACCGGGATCCTGAAAAGCCTTGATATACCCGTATCCTGTCTCCGGGTAGGTAGGGGTAACGCCGATGGTGACCAACTTGTCTTCGCGGGCCTCGTGCATGGCCTTTTCCATAATTTCGATAAATCTTTCGGGTGACTTGATATAGTGGTCGGCGGGAAGAACGGCCATTATGGCATCGCCGAATTTTTTCTGCAGATAGGTAGCGGCATACAGCACGGCTGCGGCGGTGTTGCGGGGGAAGGGTTCGCTGATAATGGCCCCGTCCACCCCCGTTTTTTTTATCTCTTCAGCCGAGGCCTCCTCGTATGCCTTTGAGGTAACGGTAAGACAGTATTCGGGACTGAGGGGAATCATTCTTTTTATTGTCATTTCAAGCAGGGTTCCCTCACCGGAAAGGTTATGGAATTGCTTGGGTTTATCTTCGCGGCTCAGGGGCCACAACCGTTTTCCTGCGCCGCCGGCTAGAATTACCGGTATAAAATCCATGTGCGTTTCTCCAGTGTTGATAATTTTCCAACCTGTGTATCAATGGATGTAGTACTGTCAACCAGTTATCAGGGTTACCAGTTAAGTCCCCCGGTTTCATCGAAATTCAGAAGAAGGGGGGTCTTCTTTACCGAAGCAGGCAGTTTCATTGATGCCTGTCCCTTCAACTTGTAATCTGCACGGTTCTTTTTCAGGGCCTGCTGAATATTGGAACTGATCTTCCTGGATGAGAAGGTGTTCATCACCCGTATCACCGATGTGCTCCCACTGGTATAGGTCTTATCCGTGTTGCCGGTGATAAGGCTTTCACCGTCCATGAAAAAGTTGTAGGCGCAGTTGGTAAAGTTCATTTTGGCACGGGTTTCATTCTTCATGACTATGTCAAAACTCATCTTGATCGGGATGTCTAACTTTGAAGGATCAATACCCTGTGAACCGCTGCTCTTTCCCGACAGGAGGGAATCAAGCATGCCGTAGGCCTGCTGTGGGTTCACCCCTGAACCCTGTTTCGCAAGGGAGTTGAGTACTTCCTGCATGGAGGGCATGTGCAGCTTGAAATTTTTCAGCGCAAGTCTGGGTTTCAAGGCGGGGACCTTCTTTTTTACGCTGTAGGGAAATTTGAGTGAAGATGGTACATCTGGAATGCCCAGGTTTGGAACCTTTACCAGAATGTCTCCCTTAATTGTGCAGTATATGTATTCACGTTTGGTATAGTTTGAAACCGCCCTGGCCAGCTCCTTGTAGGTTATGGTGACACTGAGAGGTGTGGTGCTGGAAGATTGCCGCTGCACCCGTATCTCTTTACTGGTTTTTGAAGTGAACACACGGTTATTTTCTACCAGGAAGTCAAATGATACCCCGGCCAGCCGTATGGTGATGGGATAAGGATTATCAATTGCCACATCAAAGAGAAAGGTTATATCATTCAGCGTAATGGATTCTATGTCCACCCCCGTAATGCGTGCGGTAGGTTTTTTCTTGAACATGGCCGGATCAAAGCTTGCGCACTGGGCCAGCATACCCGCAATAAGTATAATGACAACAGGAAGTATCTTTTTTTTCATCATGTCCCCCCGGGCGAACGTACCCTTGTATTAAGTATGAAAAGTATAAATACTACGGTTACGGGTGTCAAGCAAAGCCCGGTTTCATTTTCTACTTGAAACCGAAGGGGGTATCTGATGTATAATTACTATATTTGCTATATGAAGGTACATCGGTCCGAATCAGTATATGGCGGTAAGGGCCGCAACGGGATTTGGATACCGATACAGGGGTTACACGGAATGGGGAAATGGTCATGTACTGCATTCGTTCTTTGTGTCATGTTTATTTCGGGCAGTATAACACAGAACCTGTGGGCACAAAGAACTAAGAGCAGCTTAAGCGCCGGTGAGCAGCGAAAAGCCGAAAAGGGATTGAAAGACAACAAGTATTTCTTTTATTTCATTGACTCAACTGTTTCAAATTTCGGAACCGAACAGGAACGGGATATTTTCAAGAAAGCCATTCAGCATGATATACTTGCCCAGTTTCTTTATATGAAATTCAGGTTCGGTGAGTCGTACAGGGAGATACGCAAATCGCAGGAACTGCTTATCCAGCTGTATCGCAGTGTGCTCAAGAGGGACCTTGAGGATACCATGTCACTGCTAAACGGTTTTGCAGGACTTATTGCCGGTTCAGACGCGGTAAAGCCCAGGCATTACCTGCACCTGGGATACAGGGATAAAAAGGTTGCTGAGACACAGATGATAATGGCAGATCATTACCGGGATACCCTTTTCTCAATGCGGTTGTATAAATATGTGCGGGCCATAAAAAAAGCGAAGCATGGTAAGAGATATGCCTTCATCGCCTATATTTACGGGTCTGCCACGATAGGTGAGCAGCTGCAAATGAAACCACTTACTTTCGATACCGTGGTTGCCCACATCAAGAGGCTGGCCCCTGAAGAAAAAAAAGAACGATTTCTCACTATACATTACGACAATTATTACCGGTTGCGGAATGAACAGTCATTTTATGACCGGATCTGGGACAATCCGCAACTGCAGGAACTCCCGGAATATAAAGAATACTTCTAAATACTATACAGGTATGAAATGAAAAAAACAGTAATTCTGCTTATTACCATCATCATGCTTTCATGTGCCCAGCAGGATGGCAGCACAAATGACCTTTCTACCCTGGGTTTTTACGGAAGCAGTAAAGATGTTATCAAAGAGCTGTCCGGGAAAAAAGATCTTTCGTGGGGTGAGCATTTTCTGCTTGGGCAGGCGTATAATGACAGGAAAGACTACAAAAAAGCCATGCTTCATTTTGCCAACAGTTGCTTTTCAACCCATCGTAACATGGATCTGACCCTCTATGCCCAGCCGGTATACAGTTTCGTTACCGGGTTTCACTTCAAGTCTCCATTGTATGATGAATCCCTATACCAGGTGGCGCGGTTATTCTACCTCTACAACGAAGATAACTACGTGGTCAAATTCGTTGACCTGCTTGACGCGGACGATACTGCCCGATACAGGGATGCCTGCATACTGAAGGCCCGGGCACAGGGGAGAATGAAAAAATTTGGTGACAGTGAAAAGACCCTGCTGGCAATTGAAAATGACTACAGTGATAACTCCTCGTTGCAGATTATTCGGATCCGTCTTGGCTCGGTGAAGGAAAATACTGATGATTTCTCAGAAGCGATGAAGTGGTACCTGCGGGTGCTTGATATAGACGTGTCAACCTGGCAATCGGTAATCGCGGCCAAAAGAATTGAAGAGTTGATGGGAAAACAGGGTGTGACGTTGACAACCCCGCAGCAGGTGAAACTTGGAAGGGCCCTGTATTACGGGGGTAAATATACAAGAGCTGCCTCTCTTCTTGCCAACCAGGGTGGTGAGGTGGCGTTGAGATACGCAATCAGGGCGCTTGTTCGCGGGGGAAAAAGGGATGCGGCGGAGAAGCTGATGCATGCCCGTAAAGCTGACAGCGTACTGTATACCAGTCTCCGGATAACCATGGCAGATGAACTATGGCGCAAGGGCAGCAGGTATGGGGCGGTGAAAGTGTACAAGTCAGTTCTCAAGGGTACCCATGAGTCCAGAAAACGAGCCCTGAGGCGAATTGCCGTGTACCTTGAAGAGCGAAAGAACGCTGACTTCAGAAAGTATTGTACCATGCATGTACAGGATTATCCGGATGACCGTTACTCTGAAGTTCTGCTCTGGTTTCTTGCCCGTGATTCTCTTGCCGACGGTAATGAGAAGAAGGTGATGGCATACCTTGAACTGTCACTACGGTTGTTTCCCGACGGGAAAGATGCCGACAGGGCTCGGTACTGGCTGGAAAAGCTGTACAGAAAAAATGACAGGAAAGTTGAAGCCCTGCAGATGGAAAAGGAATTGCTGGCCATGCATCCGGGATCATCCTATACCTGGCTGTACATGGAGAAGTGTGCAGGCCGAAAAGATACCGGCCAGCTTAAGAAAGATTTTAATACGGCAGTGAAAAAAAACGACAGTGTTGGGGGACGGCATGCCCACCTGATGCTTTTTTTCATTGAGAAAAATTTCGAAAGCCGTGGCCAGCGGCTGAAAGTCATGAAATCTGTGTCATGGATTAAGACCTATCAGCGTATGGTAGACGCACTATCGAAAAAGGATACGCGTTCAGCTGCGGCAAACCATATACAGTCATTGAAACATTTTTTCAGGGTTGGATACCTGGATGGAATTCGCCGGGAACTGGGTATTCTTCCCGGTACAGAAGAGGTGGCCCACGACAGGGCACTGATGGCATTTCATTACGGGAATGAATACAATCACTATTCTGTTGCGGCTGGTGGCCTGCTCAATCTTTTAAAGATTTATGACATCGACGAGGATATCTCGGTTCTTCCTGAAAAGCTTGTAGCTGCCCTGTTGCCCTGTGCCTTCAGTGAATGTGTGAATGAAGCTTCAGCAAAATTCGGAATCGACAGAAAGATGATCTATGCTGTTATAAAGGCGGAATCAATGTATAATCCACAGGCAGTTTCACCGGCGGGAGCAGTGGGGCTTATGCAGCTTATGCCCTTAACCGCCAGGGACATCGCGAGACAGCTGAACATGAAATCATATACACTCAAGGATCCATGTACCTCTATACGAATGGGTACCCATTACCTGAAATGGTTGAAGGGGTATTTCAACGATGATTTCGAGGAGATGGTGGCGGGGTATAATGCCGGCGCGGGAAATGTGAACAAATGGAAATCGAATCGTACCTATGCCGACGATGACTATTTTACTGCACTGCTGCCTTTTGATGAAACGAGGGGATATATTCTTCGTACTAAGAAATTCTTTCTGCAGTATGACATACTGGTAAATGCCAGGCGATGAAGGTAATTTTTATTGCCTGAAAAAAAATATACCGGGTATACTGTAGTGTACTATGAAAAAATGGGGGAGTATGATGAACCTGAAATATAATGTGGTGGCGATGTCCTGTATTCTGCTGATCACTACCGGTGTGTATGCCAAACCTATTGGCAAAGTTGTGCAACTGGTAGGAAATGTTGATGTTACTTCCATGAAAACAGGGAAACGAACTGTTCCCGATCTGAATACGGTGATATATAACGATGATAAGATACGAACAGGGAAGCAGTCTTTTGTGACCGTTCTTCTGAATGATGGAACAAAACTTTTCATAAAAGAAATATCAGTGGTCAACGTGGCTGGATTAAAATTGAAGGATACGGATCCCCCCACAAAGGTTCGCATGTTAACGGGTAAACTCAGGTTGATCGTGAAAAAAACCTTTAAGAAAGGATCACTGGTACTGAAAACCCCTACGGCAATTGCCGGTGTGCGGGGTACGGATTTTGGTGTAATAACCACACGAGATGAGACACGGGTGGCAGTATTTGAAGGTGAAGTGGAAGTAGCGAACGTCAAGGAAAATATTCTTAAATCGTACGTGCTGAAAGATCGTGAAGAGGTAGTGGTTGAGAAAAACAGCGCACCTACCTCTCCTCGTGTTGTTCCATCAAAAGTCCTGTCTTCATGGTTTGACTATTATGTTATAGATGATCGGAGAAACAAGATCATCCGTAGAGACCGGGAGGATAGTCTGTTTGACAGGTTATTACGTAAAAAGGATTACTGATGCGCTACCCTGCCTGCTTGTTGTTATCTTAACGGGGTTTGTGTGTATACAGTGTTCAAATTCCGTGATAAAAAGAAGTGACAGGAAAGAAGTAGAAAAATTAATACGGCAGATGAACAGTACAAGCTGGGTGACAAGGGAGCAGGCTGTACGCAAGCTCGGGGACCATGCTTCCAGGAAGTCAACACGGGCTCTCATCAAGGCCCTTGATGACCGGCATGATGCGGTCATCATCCATGCATTACAATCTCTTACGTTACGAAAATCCGAAAAAGCCCATGATAAAATCAGGGAACTGGCGAAAAATCACCGTAATGAGAATGTACGGTGGTATGCCATCAAGGCCCTAACCCCCTACAGGGACGCACTGGATGCTACAATTTACATTGAAGGCCTTGAGAGTTATGACTGGTTGATACGTGAAGCTTCCATCGTCGGTTTGCTGGCGGTAGAAGATTACGGTACAAGGTATGTATGCCTTCCCGCCATAGTAGATACGTTGAACGATTCAAGCATGAGTGTACAGATAGCAGCCATAAAGAACCTGAGCATCATCGATGATCGTATCTATACTGCCCTGGTTGAAAAACTTGATAAGGAAGCCGGGACAAAACCCACATTGCTGGCAGTGGTTCTGAAAGCCTTGATGTCATACCGGCTTGATGAAAAGACACGGGAGAGGGTGGTTGAACTGCTGGGCCATCGTAACCGCACGGTGCGGGTGATGGCCCTGAGGGTGCTTAAAAAGAACCAGGTTCTGCAGGATGCCAGGGAATTATTATAGGCAAACTGCAGTTTGTACTTTTAGTTCTTCTTTTCTTTTTCAACATAGACTTTATTTTGCAGGTCAACCTTGTCTTTCTCATACGTATCCGGAATTTCTATCTTTAGAATCTCATACACCTTGAAACAGTTTTCCTTGGCCCGGCGAAAGTAGAAAATAGCTTCAATGGGTTTTGATCGCTCAAGAAAATCATTTGCCATCTGAATGGCATAGCTGGCGTTGCTGATTAGCGCCTCCACGGTTGCATTGGGCTTCTGCTCTTCAATTGAGGATTTCAGCTGATGCTTGACACCCATTTTAATCACATCAATATGAAGCTTCTCGGATGTCTCCTTGTACTGTTTTGCCAGTTCTGTGGCCGCAACATGAATGTTTTTTTCGTTCTGGGTAAACAGGTTGGCGGACTTTATATATTCTTTCCTGTAATACAACGCGCTTGCCCTGGCATAATCATTTACCAGCTCTTCAAACTGTGACTCACCTTTGCCATAGTTAAATATTGCGGTTCTGAGAAGCTTAATATTCTTAAAGTTTTCATAACTGAGCCTGTTGATAACTGCTTCAGTATCATAGAGGGTGTTAAACTGCTTCTCGGGGGTTTCTTCTTCGGCGGCTTCCTGTGCGGGTAATGCCACGTTAAATAATATAACAGCCAGTATCAGTGCCGTGAGTTGAAATCCTTTTCTCATTGTGTTATTCTCCTTGCTTTTGAGAGTATGGTCATAATCACTCTAAAGATGGTAATTATAAGTATTGTAAGTGTACGATAGTAAGATGTAAAGTCAAGAAAAATGTAACCGGAGCACATATGAAGAAAAGAGTAACAATTGGAGTAATAGGAACAGGCCACCTGGCCGGGGCTGTTATCGAGGGTATGATGGCAGCAGGAGATGAATTCAGTGTGATAATGTCGCCAAGAAGCAGGGAACGGTCTACAGACCTGGATGCACGGTATCCCCGTTGCAGGCGCGGGCGATCAAACCAGGAGGTGCTGGAGGTCTGTGATGTTGCAATACTTGCGGTTCCACCCGGGAATTATCGTGAACTGGCAAAAGAGGTAAACTGGCCCCGATCACTTCCCATGCTTTCATTCCTGGTTGGGGTGGACACGGGTAGCCTGAGAGAGGCATTCAAGTGTCAGCGTATTTTCAGGGTGCTGCCATTTCCCTCGGCGTCACTTGGAGAAAGTCCTACCATGCTGTTTCCGGATGAAGAACCCGCACGAACTATATGCAGCACCATGGGGGAAGTGATCCCTGTTAAGAGTGAAGAAGAATTTGAAAAGTTTACAGGGGTTACCCCCCTTGCCGGGTTTACCTATTATCTCATGGAATCCATTCAACGATGGTGTGGTAATAATATTCCCGTAGAGTATCCGGCGAAAATTATTCGAAGCACCCTTTCGCTGTACCTGGAACAGGTTGCCCGGGGGCAGAAGACAGGCACAGACCAGTTTGCCACCCCCGGGGGACTGACAGAACATGCCTTCAGGGTTCTTGACAGGACTGGATTCTCCGATATAACAGGACAATACCTTGACGCGGTGAAAGAGCGCCTTGGTTCAATCGGCACTGAAAGGGATGATACATAAACCAATGGTACTCATACAATTCGAATGTATGAGTACCAGTTAAAGATACGTATTATTTGCGGACGGGGAAGCCGAACCGGCTCCCGTATTTAGATGCCTCATCCACCGCCCGCCGAGGGAACACAATTTCCGCCCCCTTTATCAGAGCCGGAAGAAGCAAAGAGTGAGAATACTTTTTCTGTCACTTCACTGCCGCAGCCCGGGCATTTCCCACTGGAAAAATCACCCATCTTCCTCAGTTCACTGAAGACATGACCACACTGCGAACACTTGAATTCGTATACAGGCATTATAACTACCCCGTTGATTTATTCATATGTATAAGATATACATTTTTCTTTGCAATATTAATACTTTAGATTATACTAAACAACACCGGTTCTGTCAACTTTTTTTATACAAACATAGTATCTTTTCCCTTTGCGCCTTCCCAATCTTAGCGCCTTTGCGTTAATCCTTTCACATACTTCCTCTGTCCCTCTGCGCCTCTGTGGTAATCCGTCAATTTCATTAAGAAAAGGAGACTTGACAGCACTGATATATGGTGCTTAGATACACCATCAAACAGGAAGGTCAAATGAATATATTACTGACAAATGATGATGGAATTGACGCTGCGGGTATTACCGCTCTTTACAGGATTTTAGCTGAGAAACATTCAGTGTTTATGGTAGCTCCAATGGATGAGAAAAGCGCATGTTCAAACGCGATTACCATAAAAAGGGAAATTCCAGTGAAAAAGAAAGGGGATGGTGTGTATGCCGTGGATGGATATACCGCCGATTGTGTGAACATAGGGCTGAACGGTGAATTGATACCGGGAATAGATCTGGTCATATCCGGTATCAATCATGGCCCAAACCTGGGAGAAGACGTGTACTTTTCAGGAACGGTTGCCGGTGCCAGGAGTGCCTATATATTCGGGGTGAGCGGTATAGCCATATCAGTTGATTCACTGGGGTCATCTGATTATTTTGAAGATGCGGCGGGTTTTCTCAAGGACTTTATAGGCGATTTTCCATTGTTTTCCCATGAACGTCCATTGCTTTTAAACATTAACTATCCTGATCTTCCTGTCGATGAAATCGCCGGGGTGCAGTATACAACCCTTGGAAGACGGGAATACCGTGATTCATATCGTCGAGATGGGAACGAGGAAGGTGATTTCAGCATGGTGATGGACGGCATCATCAATTCCCATGAAATTGAGGGAAGTGATGTGACAGAATTACGAAATGGATATATATCCATAACACCCTTAACCCTTGACAGCACAGATTATACATATCTTGAACATATTCGACACAGGGCAAAACAATGGCTGAAATAAGCTTGAATCAGAAGATACGCACATTTCTCAACCAGGCTCTTGGATTGCTTGACCGGAAAAAATACGGGCATGCCCTTGAAAAACTTCTTAAGGCAGAGGAACTCGACAGGGAAAATCCGGAAATACTGTATAATCTCGGGGTCACCTTTTCACGGATGGAAGACTACGGCAGGGCAGTGGATTATCTCAGGAAGGTCAAGGCATTGCCCACGGCATTTGTAGATATACTGACGGTAAACCGTTTGCTGGCATATTCCCTCATTGTGCTGAAGTCGCATGATGAAGCACATAAAGTAATTGACGAATCATTGAGTTTATCAGCAGCCGATACCACATTACTGAATATGAAGGGATACCTTCTTGAACAGGAAGGAAAATTATCCGAAGCGGCTGATGTATTTGAAGTTATTATTGAAATAGACAGCGAAAATAGTAACGCATGCAATTCCCTGGCGTATGTGCTTGCAAGAATGGAAAAAGGGAATCATTCAAAGGCCCTGAAATACGCGAAAAAAGCTTTTGACGCGAACCCTGACAATCCAGCGTACTGCGATACCCTGGGTTACGTGTACATGGTAAAAGGACAGCCTGATTTTGCGAAAAAATACATGAAAAAAGCCCTATCCCTGATGCCTGATTCAATAGAGATCAGGCAGCACATCAATGAACTCCTGCAGCTTGATAAATAAACTTTCTTCTTAGCGCCTTTGCGTTAATCCTTTAACACACTTCCTCTGTCCCTCTGCGCTTCTGTGGTGATCCTTTCAAATATTTCCCAGAAAACCGAAAAGTATAAAAAAATAAAATTTTTGATTAATATTATTAAAAAAAGCCGAAAATATATATAGAAACTATTCTACACAGGAGGTGTAGAAATGAGAGTAATGGAATACAATTTACACGTAACACCACATATCAACAGGCAGAATAACCTGGAAAGTACTGCGGATCTCTCCAGCCAGGTAAAGAAAATTGATTCTTTCAATTATGAAAATGTGCTCATGAATCTTGATGAAATGAAGAGTTTCCTTTACCTCATAGTTGGCGCCAGGGGGCTGACAACTATTGATTCAGCTGGTCAGAGCGGCCGTAATATTAACGCCAGGGCATAATCTTTGCCGAAAGATTTGAACATACCGGGTTAAAACGCCTACTACAGTCTACATATATTATATAGCTGATATGTTGCATTATAACATAAAGAAATATTTAAAAAGTTGTTGACTACCCCCACATTTACTTTAATGTTTATATATCTATAAAAATATTCTTTACTGTTTGGTACCCTGTTGACACTTCGTGATTGAATAATCTTACAGGACTGCAGAATATTACGTTTATTGAAAAATATTTTGTATATAATAAATTTATTTTGTATATCTACAACAACATGGTATTGTTAAGTATAATAGACAAATAATCGATAAGTTAATAAGCATCGAATATTTATTTATAATACGGGTAAATGTATGAGTAAAGAGATACAGGACAGGGCAGACAAAATGATGCGGGAACTGAAAGAATCCCTGGACCCCATCAGTAAGGAAATTAAGCGTATTAAATGTTCGAATTATAAATAGTACGGTAATAATGATACCCATTATTAGAAAAAGGAGTGTTACCTAATGCCAGCCAAGGGACAAAAGAGAAAACAGCAGATCATTGACACCGCGAAAGTGATGTTTATTGACAGGGGTTTCCAGAGTACCCATATAGGTCAGGTCTGTGAAGAGCTGAATATTGCAAGAGGAACAGTATATCAGTATTTTGGGAATAAGAGAGAAATACTGTATGCAATACTTGAATCCATTGAAGAAAAGATAGATGACATACTTGATCCTGATGATTTAAAAGATTTTTTAAAAACAAATCCTTCTCAGAAAGAGCTG
The DNA here is from genome assembly GCA_018399855.1 of Spirochaetota bacterium. Lineage (GTDB taxonomy): Bacteria > Spirochaetota > UBA4802 > UBA4802 > UB4802 > M55B154. Next base: position 7,352 of record JAGYNX010000002.1, on the reverse strand, counting down.
GTAAAGTTCAATACCGAGCGGGTTGGTGAATGTATCAGTGTGATTATCAGTGAGCCGATAGTTATTAAACTGATTTTTAAGGATATAGTTGGAATTGACGAAGAAGTAACAGACCGTGTACAGAAATTCCTTGATTATATCGTGCAGGTGGTCCAGAGAGACATTGACGAAATCAAGAAAAAAGGTATATACAAGAAAGGATTAAATCCCGAGGTTACTGCCGTCATGCTGATCGGGGCGGTCATGTTCATGGTATACCAGTTTGACAGGCTGGATAAGGATATTCTGGATAAAGAAATCATTAATTCTGTTGTGAGTAATTACCTGGCTGGTGTGTCCAAGTAACTGGATTTACGAATAAATGAAATATTAAAAACCCGGATATATTCCGGGTTTTTTTATTGAAAATAAATGACATTAATGAGCTTTCTTCATTTATGGTAGAAAATTAGGGTATATGAATGGAAATGAAAAGAAGAAACAGCTTTATAATTCGTCTGGTAGTGTGCCCGGTTTCAGCATTCCTGTTGCTGCTGTCTTCCGGGGGAGAAATGTTGGAGGCAAAAGAGAAATGTCCAGATACAATAATAAGTAATGTGCTGAGTAGTGATGAAAAAAATCATGAAGATGCCCTGGATATTATTGCTCGTACCCAGCCGGAGGGATGTATTAAAAAACTTGTGAAAGTGGTGGTATCAGGAAAACAGAACGATGTTAAAATTCGTGCCATTCGGGGATTGCGCCAATATAACAATAACAGGATGATTAAAATATGGACATCATTGCTTGATAGTAGCGAATCATTCATCATAAAGAAGCAGGTTATCCAGTCTCTTGCAAGTATGAGGAACCGCAGTGTGGTACCTGAGCTTATACCGCTTTTGCGTTCACCTTTTTATACCGTAAGGGAAAGTGCAGCAACAGCACTCAGTAACTATGGTGATGACAGGGTTTTCCCTTTTATTATTACCATGGCAAAGGATGATAACCCGGTATACAGGATGTACGCGGTTGAAGCTATGATGCATATTTACGATAGTCGACTGTACTACATGCTCATGTCTCTTTTAGATGATCAGAACAAATCAATTCGGTATTCAGTACTTGAGTGTATACAGGAGAATTCTATCGACAAAAGCCTGCCTTATGTACGTAAGGCAGCCATGAATGATGAAAATTATGAGGTACGGGTTCGGGCCATGAACCTGCTTTCAGATTTCAATGATCGCCGCTCTTATAGTACCTTTGTGAGAAATCTTTCAGATGAACATGAACAGGTGCGTGATGCGGCGGTTGTGGCACTTAACCGGCTGGGGTATGGAAAATCAGCATGGCCTCTTTCCCGGCAGCTTATTAAAGAAACAGAACATCATGTGAAGTTGCATATTATTCAAACCCTTGCGGCTATTCGGGAAATGGGGGATGCGAGGGGATTACGCGGAATCATTGAAGATGATCCAAGCGTAGTTCTTCGTATTGAGGCAGCCTGTGCTATGGGAACCATCGGTGAGAAGAAGGCAATACCCTTTCTTCTCAAGGCCCTTAATGACGATGAATACAGGGTAAGGGCAGAGACTGCCTGTGCCCTTGGTGTGTTCCATGGAAGTGAGGTAGTTACCTCTCTTTTACGCGTGATGGAACAAGATGATAGCCGATACGTGCGTTCAGCAGCGTTGTATTCAATTCAAAAAATTGGGGATTCAGGTGCATTACTTGGATTGTACAGGATATACGGTACTGAAGAAGACCCTGTTATGAAAGCCCTTATAGATACGACTATAGAAGAGTTTATACGAAAAACTACCAGGGAGTATGGTATATTGAGGTAACCGGGGAAACTAATGAAAATAGCAATTGGACAGGTCAATCCCACAATAGGGCAAGTTGGTGCAAATACCGATAAAATTATTGAGTATATTAGAAAAGCCAGGGATAGTAATGCTGACCTGGTAGTATTCCCCGAGATGGCTATTATCGGCTATCCCCCGATGGATCTTCTTGAGCATAGAAAATTGATAAAAGATAACCTTGAAGGCCTGCAGAAGATTGTGGCTGCCAGCAAAGACATATATGTGATTTGCGGGTATGTAGATTTTGATGCGGATAATCCACCCATGTTGTTTAACGCGGCGGCATTTATTCATGATGGTGAGATGATATCAAGGCATTACAAAACATTATTGCCCACCTATGATGTGTTCGACGAACAGCGATACTTTTCACCCGCTAAAGAGCAGCATACTGTCATGGTACACGAAACAAGTATCGGAATTACTATTTGTGAAGATATATGGAATGATATGAGCGTAAGCGGTGACCGCTTCATGGAAAACAGGCGATACTCTGTTGATCCCGTACAGAATCTTCTGGATTCAGATGTAGAATACATAGTGAATATATCTGCCTCTCCATACGTGAAGGGGAAAAATACCATGAAATGGTCGCGTATCTCAAAGCTGGCCGGGATAAGCGGTGTACCGGTTGTGTATGTAAACCAGGTGGGTGGCAACGACAGCCTGGTGTTTGACGGCAACAGTTTCATGGTAAACAAAAAGGGAGAGTTTACCGCAATGGCTTCAGGATTTGAAGAAGAATTGCTGGTTGTAGACCTGGAAAGTAAAAACCTGTTACCCTCTCCACTGGAACGTGATATGGAGGATATACGGAAGGCCCTGGTCCTGGGCATACGGGATTACATACACAAATGCGGATTCTCACAGGTGGTGATTGGGCTTTCAGGAGGGATCGATTCGGCACTGACCGCCACTCTGGCTGTTGAAGCTCTTGGGCCGGAAAACGTAATGGGAATCACCATGCCTTCAAAATATTCTTCGAAGGGAAGTGTTGATCACTCATTCATGCTTGGCAAAAATCTTGGCATTTCTGTTGAGTCGGTACCAATCAAAAAAATGTATGATCTTTTTCTTGAAGAACTGGTCCCGCTTATGAAGGGACTGCCCATGGATATCACGGAAGAGAACCTGCAGGCCCGTATCAGGAGTAACATAATCATGGCTGTCAGCAATAAGTTTGGCCGGCTGCCCCTGACTACGGGAAACAAGTCAGAGCTTGCCATGGGATACTGTACGATATACGGTGATATGGCAGGGGGGCTTGCGGTACTGTCGGATCTTCCCAAAACGATGGTGTATTCACTTTCCAGGCACATTAACAGTGAAAGGGAAATTATCCCATGGGAGACTATAGAGAAAGCTCCCTCTGCCGAGCTCAGGGAGAACCAGAAGGATGAAGACAGCCTGCCACCTTATGATCTTCTTGACCAGGTGCTGGAACTGTACATAGAGCGTAAATGTTCTGCCAGTGAAATCATAGAAGAAGGATTTCAGGAAGAAATGGTAAAAAGTATTCTGAAAACTGTTGATCGAAACGAATACAAGCGCAGACAGGCCCCGCCCGGGATAAAGGTGACATCAAAAGCATTTGGGATAGGCAGAAGGATACCCATCGCACAAAAGTATGAACAGTAATTTTATTGATCTTTCCTGGTGTTGCAGGTATCTTTTTAAAAAGTGCTTGTATAAATTTCTGATACTCTGAAAATTGCCATTGAAAGATAACAGCGTTCTCCCACATGTCCCCGTTCCGTTACAGGAATACACCAGTATTTATTACGTGTGCAATTTATTAGATTAATATACATACACGGAGCGTGCGTGCTGACATAGGTTGTTCTTATGCCAGGGACGGGTGGGATTAATATATACTGTTTGAAAATTTACAATATTAAGAATATACAGGGGGTACACATGAACATTGATACAGCAGTTCTGGATGCGGCCAATGCGCAGAAAATCAATGATCTGAACAATCCACACGTGGAAGAGGTGGTAGAGAAGTATATTAACATGATGAAACCTGCCAAAGTGACGGTAATAACCGATAGCAGTGAAGACATCGAATATGTGCGTAACCTGGCCAAAAAAAATGGTGAAGAAACACCTCTTGCCACAAAAGGGCATACGGTACATTTCGACGGCTACTCCGACCAGGCAAGAGACAAGGCCAACACCAAGGTGCTTGTGACGCCGGATATGAAGATGAGCAAGGTTATCAATACACTTGACAGGGAAACAGGGATAACCGAGATATATGACATTATGGATGGCATAATGGAGGGGAAAGAGGTCCTGGTGCGGTTTTTCTGCCTTGGACCACTGAACTCAAGGTTTTCGATTCCGGCCCTTCAGATAACAGACTCATCTTACGTTGCACACAGTGAAGACATCCTGTATCGTTCAGGGTACCAGCAGTTTAAAAATCTTAATGGTTCTGATGAATTTTTCTACCTGGTGCATTCAGCCGGCAAGCTGGATGAACGTTGCAAAAGTATTGATATCGACAAAAGACGTATTTATATTGATGTAACCGGCAACAGGGTGTTCACCATGAATAATCAGTACGCGGGTAACAGCCTGGGGCTTAAAAAGCTTGCATTGCGTCTTGCAATCTACAAGGCGAATAATGAAGACTGGCTTACCGAGCATATGTTCGTAATGGGTGTACAGGTTGCAGGGAAGAACAGGAAGACCTATTTTACCGGTGCTTTCCCCAGCGCATGCGGAAAAACTTCAACAGCCATGATTCCCGGACAGACAATAATAGGTGATGATATCGCTTATCTCAGGGAAGGGAAAGACGGCTATGCGTACGCGGTAAACATTGAGCAGGGAATATTTGGTATTATTGAGGATGTGAATCCTGATGATGATCCACTCATTTATGAAACTCTGACTACGCCAAGAGAACTGATATTCTCCAATATACTGGTGAATGATGGGAAACCATACTGGCTTGGCATGGGACAGGAATTGCCGGATGAGGGGATTAACCATCACGGTGAATGGAAAAAGGGGATGAAAGACGAGAGCGGGAAGGAAGTTGGTCCCGCTCATAAAAATGCAAGGTATACGGTAAGAATTGAGGACCTGGAAAACGTTGACGAGAAGCTGCATGATCCGGAAGGTGTACCGGTACATGCCATAATTTACGGCGGTCGGGATTCGGATACCTCGGTTCCGGTGTACCAGAGTCTTGACTGGCAGCATGGTGTCCTCATCGGATCAACACTTGAATCAGAGAGTACCGCGGCAACTCTTGGGGCGGTAGGAGTACGGAATCACAGTCCCATGGCAAACATGGATTTTCTTGTTGTACCACTTGGGAAGTATATCGAGAATCATCTGAAATTCGGGGATATGCTGAAAGAAACCCCCCTTGTGTTTGCTACCAATTACTTTTTGAAAGATCCTGACAATAAATTTTATTATGACAAAATCGATAAAAAAGTATGGATATACTGGATGGAAGGTCGTGTTCATGGTGAATATGATGCCATCGAGACCCCGGTGGGATACATACCAAAATACGAGGACATAAAGAAATTATTTTCAGAGGTTTTTGGAAAGAACCTTACACGAGAAAAATATGAAGATTCCTTCGCTATACGTGTGAATATGTATCTTGATAAGATTGACCGTATGGGAAAGGTATATGCGGGAGAAGAGTTTGTACCGCAGACTTTCAAGGAATCAATGGCAATGCTGAAAAAGCGGCTGGTTGACGCCAAGAATGAATATGGCATTGATATTATTTCACCTTCCAGCTTTGAATAATATGTTATTCCGGCGGGTTGTAAGCCCGCCGGAATAATTACCAATCAAGAATTTTCCACCCTCTCTTTTTGGCTGTTTTTCTCAACAGCCTGTCCGGCGTTACACACATAGGATGTTGTACCTTTTCTAAAACAGGCAGATCTGATATTGAATCCGCGTAGTAGTAGGCTGAGCGAAGATCGTATCCTTTCTCGTTGCAGTAATCACTGGCCCTTTTCAGTTTTTCTTCACCGTGATTGTACTCACCGATAATCTTTCCGGTAAAAGAACCCTTTCTGATATCAAGCTCGGTGCATATGCTATCATCTATGTGAAGTGTATGCTGCACTGGTTCACATATGAAGCGGGTAGCCGCGGAAAGGATGACCGTTTTGGCACCGTTACTGTTGTGCCAGTGAATAGATTCAGCCGCATCATCCCGTATGGTGGGTTTAACCATGTGCAAAAACCAGTCACGTGACATGGCTTCCATTGATTTTTCACTCCAGCCGATGAACCTGGCAACCCACTTTCGGATAATGGCATCTGAATGTATGAAACCAGCACGATGCATGAGGCTGATATACATGCCGGTGATAAGATCAAGGGATGAGATGAGGTCTTTCTGGAAAAGATACTTGATGAATAACTTTCCGCTGCTGGTTGAGAGAATTGTCATGTCAAGGTCATAAAAGGCTATATAATGATTCATACGGTAATACTCCATCGAGGGAAGGATATACCTATGTTACAGGGGTGCGCAGGGTATTGTAAAGAATTTTTCAGAACAGTGAAGCCGGGGTTGAAAAAGTAATTGAAAATAATTGATCATGCCTGTATATGTGAACCTAACTTAACATCGGCACGTGGGGTTATGAGCGGTTTACAACGTAAAGATATTCTTGATATCCAGTCTATTACCACAGATGAAATAAACCTTATCTGCAATTCAGCCCGTTATTTTAAAGACCTGTTTACGCGGTCTATTAAAACAGTGCCAGTACTCAGAGGTAAAACGGTTTGCCTGCTTTTTTACGAGCCTTCGACCAGAACCCGCATAAGCTTTGAACTGGCAGCCAAGCGTCTTTCTGCAGATATTATCAATATTTCGGTGGGGACATCAAGCGTGGTGAAGGGAGAATCCCTCATCGATACCGTGCATACCCTTGAGGCCTATAAGGCTGATTTTATTGTAATGAGACATGCGGCGTCACTGGCGCCGCATTTTTTATCCCGGAATATAAACTCGTCTGTTATCAACGCAGGAGACGGGTATCATGCCCATCCCACACAGGCACTTCTTGACGCATATTCAATTATTGAAAAAAGGGGAACCCTGGAAGGATTGCATATAGGGATTGTTGGTGATATACTGCACTCAAGGGTTGCACGATCGGATATCGAAGTGTTTAAACGACTGGGGGCCAGGGTTACACTTGTGGGGCCGCCGACGCTTATACCCGACCAGTTTAAAATATATGATGTTGATATTTCATATAACCTGGATGATGTGCTGCCCCACCTGGATGTTATCAATATGCTTCGTATTCAGCGTGAACGGCAGCAGGGCTTTTTCTTTCCATCCATAAGAGAATACCATCGCCAGTTTGCTCTTACCGGAGAACGGCTGAAACGGTGCAAGGAAGATATAATCGTGATGCACCCCGGACCGGTTAACCGGGGGGTTGAGATCGATGATGATGTGGCTGATTGCGATAACGCCATAATTAACGAGCAGGT